>CAJLZR010000009.1 GCA_905211185.1 uncultured Oscillospiraceae bacterium
TTAGTGATTTTAAAAAAGGTGATGGTTATAAAAAATCAATAGAATATTCCAAAGAATATAACTTATATCGCCAAGATTATTGTGGATGTTTATTTTCAAAAAATGATAATTAAAGTGTTTATGTTAATAAAATGTAGATAGTGTTAATAACTTTCTACGTTTTTTAAATACTAAATTTTGCTAAATACTAAATTTGTGATATACTAAAATTAGTTTTATGATTATGAAAATAAAAAGAAAATTTGGGGTACAATAAAATTCGGAGGTTAAGTGTTTATGAAAAATGAAATAATTTTATTTGAAAATCAAAGTGTTAAATTAGAAGTAAATATTGAAAATGAAACGGTATGGTTATCGCTTGACCAGATGTCGGAATTGTTTGAAAGAGATAAATCAACAATTTCAAGACACATAAAGAATATATTTAAGGACGAAGAATTGTCACAAAATTCAGTTGTTGCAAATTTTGCAACAACTGCCTCGGACGGCAAAATATATGACGTTACTTTTTATGATTTAGATGTGATAATCTCAGTTGGATACAGAGTAAAATCAAAGCGTGGCGTAGAATTTCGCAGATGGGCTAACAGCGTTTTAAAAGAGTATATACTCAAAGGCTATGCCGTGAATAATAATCGTATAAATGAACTCGGCGAGGCTATACGAATTATGAAACGTGCAAACGAAAATCAAATAGAGGGAAAACAAATTTTAGATGTAATTGAAAAATACACTTTAGCCCTTGATTTACTCGATGATTACGACCACCAGAAAATTGAAAAACCAAAAGGAAATACCGCAACTTACACTTTGACATACAAAGAATGTAGAAAAGTCATAGACGGCATGAAGTTTGGCAGTGAGAGTGAGCTTTTCGGAAACGAAAAAGACGATTCATTTAAATCGAGCATACACGCAATCTATCAGACATTTGGCGGTCAAGATGTGTATCCAACGCTCGAAGAAAAAGCAGCCAATCTTTTGTATTTGATAACAAAAAATCATTCATTTTCAGATGGAAACAAGCGAATTGCGGCAGCATTATTTCTATATTTTCTTGATAAAAACAATGCTTTGTTTATTGACGGTAAAAAAGTAATTGACGATTATACACTGGTTGCGGTGACAATTATGACTGCAGAGTCAAAGCCGGACGAAAAAGATACCATGATAAAACTGATAATGAACTTTTTAATTTAAAAAATAAAAGCTAATTATTTTCTGAAACGCTCCCAAATAGGAGCGCTTTTTCATATATAAATTTTTAATGAGGTGGGAATTTTGCAAATAGAAAAAATCGATGGTGCAGTTGCAACGATTATGGCACTTGACAGAGCAATAAGAAATCAAAACAGCGCTGAATCCGTGTATAATGAGAGAGGTTTAATCATTATTTAGATATGTATTATTCCTAATTCTGGAATTTTGCTATCGAATTTAATTTTTAAAAAAATATTGACAAACAATTTATCATAGAGTTATAATTCAATGATTTGGCTTTGATGCCAAATGGGCGGCTTGGGAAAGAAAGGAATATGTTATGTATGATTGGATTAAAGACAAAAAATTTCTCGGAAAAATGAAAAGATTATGCTCTGATATTGTGAATCAACTGGTTCAAGAAATTAATAAAGACGATAGAATGTCTGTTCGTGCTTTCCTTGTAGGTAGCGGTGCCAGAAATTTGTTCACGCAAAATGGTAATCAACCTATTGACCTTGATTATAATCTGGAGATTATGGATTATGATTATTATGATTTTAGAAATGGACGTGAAATTAAGGAGTATATAAGAAAAAAGTTTAATATAGTTCTAGAAAAGAATGATTTTAGTGATTGTAAAGATTCAACCTCTGCTCTTACAACGAGAAAAATCCACTTCACACAAGGAAATCAAACAGAATTTAGTATTGATATTTGCATTGTGAAACAAGATATTTACGGATGGTATAGATTGATTCATAATAAATATGGTAATATTTATACCGATCTCTATCGTTGGGAAATAGTACGAGATTCTAAAGGACTTGACGATCGTGTAGAATGGTTGAAAAATAATGATTTATGGGAAGAAGTTCGGGAAACTTACTTACATAAGAAAAATATGTATCGTGCCCGCCCGTACGACCATCATCACCCTTCGTTTATTGTGTATATAGAATCTGTAAATGAAGTTTATGGTAAATATACTAAACACGGATGGTTCTGGTGACTCAACTGAGTATGATAAGATGGAAAAACTTTTTTCAAAAAGTTTAAAAAGGCGATTAAAAATATCGAGAATTTTTTAAAACAGTATAAAGATGAGGCTAGGAAAATTTACAGTAAAGATCTTGCGGATTACGCCAAGTTTATAGGAGGCGTGCAAGCCGAGTTGGAAAGACTGAAAGACGCCATACTTGCCGATGAAAAACCTGAGATTATAGAAAAAAATGAAGAAGCGTTTGAAGCATTGGCCAAGCAGTTCGAAAATGGCTTGATTACCAAAGACTTAAATAAATTAGCCGGATATTAAAGCTTTAAAGGGGATAAAGTGTTTAATGGCCTTTTAAGAAATAGCAATATAAAAACAATAGATCCAAAAGATTATGCGAGAGTAATGACTAATATAGCTTCCCTGCGTGCACAGATTTTAGCAAAAAGTAAGAAGCTGAAAAGTGATAAGCCTATTTCGAAGGTTACCACACTATATAGGTATACAACACTTGCTAAAATTTTCAGAATGTTGGTAAATTCTAACTTAGCTCGTGAAAACTATATAAGTGAGTTGCGTAATAAATACAAAAAGATGATTAAATCAAAATTGGAAGAGCTAAATACGCAACTAGAGCAAAACAAATCTGATCTTAATGTTTCGTGTGCGATACGTCGCTATAAAAATGCTTTGAAGGATATCGATTCAGTGAATTTTCCCTTCGATCCACAATATGACGTTCTGAGAGCTGCAATGTTTGAGAGAATTGAGTATATTGATGGTGTTTTGAAAAAGAAACCGGTAGTTCGGGATAGAGGATTTTTGAGTACTACATCCGGAGAAGGTAACCCGGGCTATTTTGGAGACAACAAGTTCATCATCGAGTGCACCCCCCCGATTCGTTAGCAAATGAGATTTCTATTGAAGATTTCTCACGTTATGGCAAAAAGGAAGCGGAACACCTTTTTGCACCAAATACAAAATTTAAAGTTATTGAAAGTACAATTAATTTTGCCGGAGGTTTCCTTCCAAAATTTGTGATAAAATTGAAAACAGTATAAGAGGTTGCTTGAACACCACATTACTTACGAGTTGTTTTGTGTGTTCCTATTGATTATCCGTACCATAATAAAACGTATCTTTTGATACAAGCCAAAGTCCAGTATTACTGGGCTTTTGTTATGTTTGAAATTATAAGGTAGGATAAATTTGTGCGGACGCCGTGTCTTTAAAGACGCAGATGTGCGTTTGTAAAATGTGTCAGAAAATATGGTTATGTAGCTAAAAAGTTTGGCGAGGAAACTTTGTGCAATTGGTTTTGATAAATCATATAAAAATATTGACAAAATTGCCATTGGTGTTTTATAATGTATACATATTTTATTGTGTTTTCAGAAAGTAGGTGCACATATGGTTAAAAATATAATTAAAAAAACAGCCGTTTTTAGTTTGATTGGTTTGATGTTAGTATTTATAGGAGGGTGGCTCGGTATCTTCACCGATTATGCCACAAACGATTACAGCGATATTATGAAAAGAGCAAACAAAGGAAATCCAAACTTTGGTAATTCTTCGGCTTATGATATTGCAATGCTTGGTACGCATGATGCGATGAGCGATAAGATAAATGCAAATTCTGAAATTGATTATGGTGATGATGTGCCCGACCTGGGAGTGCTCTTAAAATTGGGATTTGTAAGGTCTATTATTGCAAACTATTGTCGTACGCAGTCTGTCGGACTTGCCAAGCAATTGCAAGCGGGCGCGCGCTATATTGACTTGCGAATTACATGTAGAAATGGAATTTTTTATGGTACTCATGGTTTAGTCGGCGGTAAATTTGAGGGTTATTTGAAAGAGTTAATTACATTTTTGCTTGATCATCCCGGTGAATTTGTGGTATTTAATATTGCCCAATACAATAGAAACGAGGGTAACACCGCAACCGAACTTGCCGAATATATGAAAAAAATAACAGTAAATAGAGATGATAAAGACTATAGTATATATGATTTTATTAACTACGATACCTCGCGTAATTTTTCGCTGGTTACGTACAATGACATTACCGAAAACGGGACTAAAGGCGGCGTGGTAATTGTTTCGCGTTGTTTCACAAATGCTAATGTAGACAATGTGTTTTTGCGAGATTTTTTTAAGCGTAAAGCAAGCTACGCAACTTGGTATAATAAATCAAGTTCAAAAGAATTACTCAGCATGGTTGATGCACAGGCTCAAAAATATAAGGATGTGAGGGCGTTTAGATGCAATGGATTGCAGACAACTCAAGATGCTACCTCCATAGCTACACATTTGAGTGGCTCACTAATCAAAAACGCGGAATCAGAAAATGTCGGGGCAGTTAACCACTCACATTTTGATTACTGGCTTTCGTGTATGCCGATTGTATGTTTTGATGAAGTGATAAGCACAAAGGGAGACTTTAACAAGAAAGTTAATGATAAAATTTTAAATTACAATTTGAATTTAAATAAAGGTCTGGAAAAAACTAAGTATAATAAAATAACGTCGGAGTCGGAACTTAAAGATGGCATGAAAATTATACTTAAGGAAGAAAATGGGGTTAATGGATATATAGGAAACAAGTTTGACGCAACTCAGGTAGGAAAATATGTTGTCAGCCAATTTGTTGCAAATGACAACCCGGATGATATGTGGATTTTGAAAAAATCCGGAGACGGCTGGAAAATAAAAATGCCGAACGGAAAATGGCTTGATCGTAATGCATTTGGATATTTGGTGGATACGAAAAAGGAAAAATCAGGTGTAACATTTAAGTTTGATTTCACCGATTCCGGTACGGCTAAGATACACTACGATAAGTACTATATGTATATCAGCAGTCGGAAAGTGTTGGATCTTTCAAAAAAATATAGTAGCGAATTTGAGATTTATGCTTAAAGGTTAAGAGATGCGCTTAAAAAAATAAAATTTATTTAAGGCCCCGGAATATCATCTTATCTTGATGTTTTTGGGGGCCTTTTAAAGTTATTAAAAAATATTAAAAAAGCACCGTTGATTTATATTGGTATAGTTGACGATCAGATAGTTCGTAGGTAATGACAGAAAATTAATTTTTATTTTAAAAATTGAATTGCGCAATTGGCTAAAGTTTGAATTGAAGTTGCAAAATATAGTATTATCTAATGTGGGTTCCGGTTTTGTTTAAAACCAAGTATTAATTGGGAGTGCGTATATATGCAAGAACTATATTTAAAAAGTGTGGATATAAATAAAAAAGAAATACCTCAAGATGATTATATTTACGATTTATCTGTAATCAAAAATTTTAAGAAAATAGAATTTAAAAAACCTATCACAATATTTGTGGGGGAAAACGGACTTGGAAAATCAACCTTAATTGAATCCATAGCTACAAAATCGGGATTTAACGCAGAGGGCGGTTCAAAGCATTTTAATTTTAAAACTCGGCAGACCGAATCTGACCTAAACAAATATATTACAATGGTAAAGGGGCCTTATAGACCAAGGGACGGGTATTTTTTAAGGTCGGAATCGCTTTATAATGTGGCATCAAATATTGATGATCTTGATGAAGTTAAGTGTGACGCACCGCCGATATCGCTGGCTTATGGAGGAAAATCATTGCATAATCAATCTCATGGTGAAAGTTTTCTTAGTATATTTTTTAAAAGATTTATGGGGAACGGACTTTACATACTCGATGAGCCAGAAGCTGCACTTTCTCCTGTTTCTCAAATGTCTCTGCTCATAAGGATAAATGAGCTTGTTAATTTAAATTCACAATTTATAATTGCAACACACTCGCCAATTCTTTTGGCTATTCCAAATGCCGAAATACTCGAAATAACTGAAAAAGGGATTCTCACAAAGAAATATTTTGAAACCGAACATTTTAAAACGATGAAAAACTTTTTTGAGAACACGGAAAAAACAATCGATTCACTTATAAATGAGTAATTTATATTCTATGAGGTAATAACAAATGAAAATAAGAAAAATCAAAAAATCCGATGATATAAACGCTATCGGTAAAATATATGAAAAGTCCTGGAAATACGCTTATAACGGGATAATTCCAAAAGATTATCTTGATGGTATTTCGGGAGATAATTGGCTGCCTCATTTTGAAAATAAAGAAATGTTTAGCCTTGTACTCTTGGAAAACGACAGGTTCATCGGTACTTCAAGTTATTGTAAATCAAGAAGTGAAGAATTTAGTGATTTCGGTGAAATTGTTTCTATATATTTGCTTCCCGAATACATCGGAAAAGGCTTTGGGGCGAGATTGTTTGAAGCTACTTTAAACGAACTTATTAAACTTGGATATAGAAATGTTTTTCTTTGGGTGCTTGAAGAAAATACGAGGGCAAGACGTTTTTACGAAAGCCGAAATTTTAAACTTTCAGATAAGTTTAATTTTATAAATATCGGCGGTAGAAATTTAAAAGAAGTAGCTTATATATACCGTAGTAAATAATTTTAAAATTTTTATAGGAGAATAAATAATATGGAGATAAAATACCGTGAGGGAAAATTGGGTGAAAATATTGGTCAGTTAATAAATGACGGATTTACAAAATATGCAGAAAAATCCGGTATAAGCACGAACTATAAAGAGTTTAATTTTGTGGTCTATGAAAGCGGCGAGGTTGCCGGTATATTGGAAGGCGTTACACTTTATGATGAGGTTAGAATCAATAATTTAATAGTTGACGAAAAGTATCGCCAAAAAGGTGTTGGCAGTAGGCTTTTAAATTCTGTTTTTGATCGGTTTGACAGCAAGATTTTTAGGTGTGTTTCGCTGTGCACTTTCGATTTTCAAGCGCCCAAGTTTTATGAAAAATGCGGTTTTGAGCTTGAATTTGTAAGAAAAAATAAAAGCAATCCAAAGTTAACAAAATACTTTTTTATAAAATATCTGTAAGAAGTATAATTAGACATTTAAAAGCTATATTTCGTCGGGCAAAATAATGGTATAAATAGAGGTAATGGTTCTAATTTAACTTTTTAAATGTAGATTTTATAAGAAAAACGTAAAAATACAAAAAGCACCCGCTTAAAAAGCGGGTGCTTATTTATTTCTGTAAAAACGGTAAAATAGTTGGAATAGTAATATTATATTGCTTTTGGCTTTTCGAAATATTTTGAATTTATTTTTTCAACTATTAATGCAATTGCGCCGTCTCCCACAACGTTGCAAGCGGTTCCGAATCCATCTTGCGCCGCGTGAATTGCAACTACTAGCCCGAGCATGTTTTGGTCAAATCCGAATGAACTTTGGAGTATCGGAAAAACTGCAAAAATCGCACCGCATGGCACTCCGGGAGCGGCTATCATTATAACCCCGAGCAAAAGAATAAAAGAGAGAATTTTAAAAAATGATATCTCCATATTATTCATTAGCATAACCGCCACAATGTTTGCGGTTATGGATATTGCGCTTCCGGTAAGATGCGTAGTGGAACATAGGGAAATGATAAATTTGGAAATTTTTCCGGAAACGCCATTATTTTCAGCGCATTTTATGGAAACCGGTATTGCTGCCACAGATGACTGTGTTGCAAGGGAAGTTACATATGCGGGTATAGCGTTTTTAAGAAGTTTAAACACGTTCTTCTTTGTGAAGATTCCGGCAACTATATATTGAAAAAGCAAAATTAATATATGTGTGCAAATCATTATTCCTATAAATTTTGAAAAATTTAAAAGCACCCCAAATATTTTTCCGTTTGAGCTCATTCTCGCAAATATTCCGATTATGTAAAAAGGGATTATCGGTATCATCACTTTTTTAACCGTAAGTTCAATGATATCGTGAAATTCGTCAAATAAGTTTTTTAGCATATTTCCTTTTATTTTTGAAATTCCTATTCCGATTATGAATGATAAAACTATTGCCGTCATTACGTCCATTAAAGGCGGAATGTTTATTACGAAATGTTGTGGGTTTATTTTAAAATCAAAGCCTGAAAAATCAATATTCTGAGCTTCTAAAAACATTGGAAAAATATTTTTAGAAATCAAATAGGAGGTAATCCCCCCTATAAACATAAAACTGTAAGAAATGCAAAGAGCTACGGCTAAAAGTTTTCCGGAAGCATTTTTTAGTGCACTTATTCCGCTTACAACAAAGCCAAGTACTATAAGCGGTATAAAAAAGCCTATTAACTTTTGCAAAAAGCCGCTTATTTCCGTAAAAAGCACGGCTACGCTATTTGGGGTGTACAGACCTATTAAAACTCCAAGTATAATAGCAAATATTATTTTTATGAGCAGTGTATTTTTTTTAAAAGCGTTTATCATCAAATGCGTTCCTTTCAGAGTATAAGTGTTTCTAATTAGTATACTACACGAAAAGCTGATTTTTATCAATTAATTATGATTTAATCAATAAATATTTATTATCAGAATACAACAATTTATGTCTATTGTTTTTTAAAATGAATATGTGCACGTGATGTCAAGCATCATACATTGTTAAAAAATTTTTTATATAAAATCAAGAAATTTATGTTGAAAAAATATATATTTTGTGATAATGTGCTTAATGTATTAAAGTTTAAGGGGATATCTTACATGGAAAAACTCAAAAAAATAAATATTGATTGGCGAAAAAGGTTTAAAAATTTATATGTTGATGTTGGTAGTAAAGCCAAAAATTTTTTCAGGCTTGATTGATCCAAAAAATCTATAGAGAGAAAAAAGCAATATAATGAAAAAGTTGACTATGTGATAGACTACGCAGGTGCTTTAAATGATGTTTTACAACAATATGGTGGATCTATTAGATGAATTAAATTATAAGTATACTTCAGACTACAATAATGTTTACAGTCGCATTGAGGATGCTTTAAAAGATAGTGGGTCTGTTCAATCTAAAATGTCAAAATTTTCGAAACGAGTGATTGGACTTGAAAGTCAAATTGGTAAAACAAATTCTAATTTTGGAAGAGCAGGTATCAATATAGAGAATTGTAAATCAAACATATCAAATGAGGGAATATGTAAAGATAAAATTAGCAAGTATAAAAAAAGAATTAACGGTCTAAGGACGCCAATAATTGAAATAGAATCTAAAATCAAAAAGCTAAACTCTATTAAAAGTAAGCAACAAAAAATACTTAAGGGTTTGAAAGTTTCAAAGGGCGCATGCGAGGGTCAGAAAACATTGTTATATGCGCAGCTCGCTTTTGGAAACGGAAGAAGATCTGCTATTGAGTTGGACATTGCGAAAATAGACAGGGATATTGCGCGCATGGAAAGTGAAATTGCTGATGCTGAGGATACGATATATGATACAGATCGGCAGATAAGAAAAAACGAAAGTAGGCGAGATGATCTTAAGGAAGAACTGGCAGATCTAAAAAAGAGATAATTGACAGTAGTAATCGGATTATTAAAAGTAAGCTCAAAGATGTAAATGAATTTGTATCTGAAAAGAAGCAGTTTATAGATAGTAAGTATTCGGAAATAAAAAGTGCTCAGTCTGAGATAGCATCTATTGCTAAAAATGGTAGTATTTTGTCAATGAACGAACTGACCACTTTTAATAGTAAAGTTCAGGAATATTTTAAATCAATATCTGCATTTGATAAATTAACAAAAATTAGCGATAAAGAAAATGATTACGGTGAGGGCTTTTTTAGAACTATATCTACCAAAGAAAAACGTATAGAAAAGCTGAAAAACGAATTTACTGCTTTGCAATCCGGAATGGAAACAACATATAAGAAAATGCTTGACTACCAATCCCAAATGAGTAAGTACAATAGTTCTGCCGAGGGAAACGAGGAAATAGATAGTATTTTTTCGAAACTACCCGTCGTAACAGAAAAAATCGAAAAATTAAAAGTTCAAATTGATGATGCTGTTGCCGAGTTTGAGTCTGATTTGAAAAAAATTCATATAGTGACCATAAAACCGTATTATTCTAGTGGTTTGCTTTACGACGTTAAAGAAGTGGTTTTATTGCTATAAACAGTATTAATGACTATTTTTAAAACATCAGAAAGAGCTAAATAACATCAAGTGTTATTTGGCTCTTTGTTTTAAATTTTTGGTTTTTTAAAATCACACCCTTTAATATATTTCGAAATAGTATATCAAAGAGGTGATTTTTTGGATATCAAACACATCTTGAAGATGCTTGAATATTGCGGAATGTCCTATAGCAATTTTCAACCTGAATTTTCGTGTGAAAAACTAATTTTTATTAATGATAGGGTAACTGATGTGCAGTGTTTTTTGCGAGCAAATAAAAATGTTGCCACCATAGTATTTAGGGGTTCGGATTCAAAAAAAGATTGGCAAACAGATTATAAATTTTGGAAGACGACTGTTCCTTACGGCAATTATTCTTCGAAAATAAGAGTACATTCAGGATTTATAAATGCCTATAAATCCCCAAGTATTCGTTTAAAAATTCAAAAATGCATAAGTGATTTTGATGTTCAAAAAATTTTTCTTACGGGCCATTCTTACGGCGCGGCTCTTGCTGTGATTTGCGCCGTGGATCTTGAATATAATTTTCCCACAAAAGACTACGAGGTCATAGTTTTTGGGTGTCCAAGAGTTGGCAATAATGCTTTTAAAAAATCCTATAACCTGAGAGTTTTTAAAACTTTAAGAGTGGAAAATATGGGGGATTTGGTAACAAAAGTTCCGTTTTCTTTTTTAGGATACCGTCACGTTGGAGCTAAATTTAAGATTGGTAAAAAATCCGGTGTTTTACCTTTTTCAATGAAAAAACATAATTTGCAAGAGTATTACTCGAACATTTGGTATGTTTAAAACTTTTTATTTGTAGTTTTTTCCCAGTTATTTTTAAACGCTGTTTCGGTTTTGTTTTCTTGAGGATAGTAATACTTTTTATTTTTAATTTCATCGGGTAAATATTGTTGCTCTTTCCAGTGATTTTTATAATCGTGAGGGTAGTAGTAATAGCTGTCCGGCTGCACGCTTGAAATACTGTCGCAATGTATATTTTGAAGATGTCTTGGTACGGGATAGACATTTCCTTTTTTTATATCTTGCATAGCATTATTTATTGCTTTATAGGCAGAATTGGATTTTGGCGACATTGCGACCATTATAACCGCATTGGCAAGAGGAATTCTTGCTTCCGGCATGCCTACGCTCATAGCAATATCCGTAAGTGATTTAACGGTGGAAAATATTCCCGGATACGCAAGACCTACATCTTCGCATGTGCAAACCAAAAGTCTTCTGCACGCGCTTATAAGTTCTCCGACTTCAAAAAGCCGTGCAAGGTAATAAATCGATGCATGCGGATCGGAACCTCTTAGTGACTTTTGGAATGCCGAAAGAAGATCAAAATGGTCATCTCCGGTTTTGTTGTATCCAGCAAATGAGTTTTCCTCAAATTTTTCTATTAATTTTTCATCTTCTATTTTTATTTTTTTGTTTTTTATTTCGGAAGATATATAGCAAATTTCCAATATATTAAGTGCCTTTCGGACGTCTCCGACCGCTAAAGCTGCAATGCGTTTTTTTATATTTTCATTTATGGTTATTTTGATGTTATTTTCATTTTCCAAAAATTTGACGGCATTTGATATTGCTTTTTCGATATCATCTTTGCTCAAAGGTTTAAATTCGAATACGTTTAGTTTGCTAAGAAGAGCATTATATATGTAAAAATAGGGATTTTCGGTTGTGGAAGCGATCAGCGTTATTTTCCCTTTTTCTATAAAGTCAAGCAAAGATTGTTGTTGCTTTTTATTGAAGTATTGGATTTCGTCCAAATAGAGGAGCACTCCGTTTGGGGCAGTTACGGGATTGATTTCCGATAAAATATTTTTTATATCTGATAGGGAAGCTGTTGTTGCGTTGAGTTTAAAAAATCTTTTATTTGTTTGGTTAGAAATTATTTGTGCGGTTGTGGTTTTTCCCGTTCCGGGCGGACCATAGAATATCATGTTTGGTATGAATTTGGCGGATATCATTTTTTGAAGCATATTATCTTTGCCAAAAATGTGCTTTTGTCCGATAATATCTTCCAATTTTTGTGGACGTACCCGCTCTGCA
>CAJLZR010000010.1 GCA_905211185.1 uncultured Oscillospiraceae bacterium
TGTTACGCAATATGGAACATCAGGCTTTTTCGGCAAAATCATTGTAAGCGGTCCCGGCCAAAATTTATTTGCCAATTTTTGAGCAATTTCAGGGAACTCCGATACCAACTTATATATATCTTCCAAAGCCGCAATATGAGCTATAAGGGGATTATCGGAAGGCCTTCCTTTTGCCAAAAAAATTTTTTTAACAGCTCTTTCGTCAAACGTATTAGCTGCCAACCCGTAAACAGTTTCCGTGGGTATTGCAACTATTCCACCTCTTTTGATTATATCTGCCGCTTTTTGGGTATCTTTTCCCGAAAGCAATAGAGTCCTCATTTTAAAACCTCTTGCGATTACATTTTTATTTTATTAAAATAATTATCGTGTCGAAATTTGGCATATAGAGAATAAACTCGATATTCCCATTAAGACATTATAATACTTATTAGAACTTTAAGAAAGAGGAAAAAACATAATGGCAAAAAATCACCATAGCTTCAGATTAATTAAAAAAGCATTTAAATCTATCGCTTTTATGAGCACACTTATGTTTATACATATCACAAATACAGCGTTTGCGGTGCCCCCGGCACCTACAGAATCTAATACTACAGACCAAATACGCCAAATAAAAAGTCGTGCCTCTTATATACAGATAAAGGAATATATAGACAAACTACGCAACGAGGAATTATGCAAATTATATAAGGCGATATATCAAAGAACTTTTCGAAAACCTCACTCTTTGAAACTAATGTATGCAAGAGAAGCGATTTCAGCCACACAAGCACAAAGAGAAGCTTCAAAAATAGAGCACTTGCCACGAACATTTAGGTTGCAACGACAAATGGATTTTTCGTTAACCAGACCCATAAAATTTACTTCAAAAACAAAAGGACCACATTCTAAACCAAGGCAGCCGAAGCTACCGAAAATACAAAAAGATTCGTCTTCCGCCACCACAAATCCCACATATTCAAAGATGCGCGAGTGTGAATATTGCAAAAGACCTTGTTCTTTTTTTCTAAAATCCTGCATAGGTATATGTGAAGATTGCCAAAAAGAAATAGTTGGATATGTATGCCAAGTTTGCCGCTCAAATATTGTTGCAGGTACAATAC
This sequence comes from uncultured Oscillospiraceae bacterium, assembly GCA_905211185.1. The sequence goes on from CAJLZR010000010.1 coordinate 1,107, forward strand.
CAAATAATAAAACAACGACTCGGAAAAAGTGTCCCGAATGCGAAAAATCCGCAAAAGCAGCAGAGTTACTTTCTAAACTTAGGCACGGCAAAATCAATTAACAATGGTATCTAAATTAAAGTTCTGCCATACTCAAATAGTGATTTTCATCTAAAAATATAATATACAAAAGGCCACCGGTTTTTCCGGTGGCTTCTTCTTTCAAGTATTTACCTATTAATAATAAACCTTAACAGGTTTTCTTCCAAACTTCATGCACTTCATGGTCGAATTCATATATATATCCACAACCGCTCTACCGCTCCTGAGTGCTCCCCCTGTATCTGATGCTATTCCATTCCATAAAACTTTACCGTCATTAGATACAACTTTTACCTTGCTGCCATAAGGAATCAAATGCGGATCCACCGCTATGGTTACCCCTTCAACCGGCACTGTTCCGGTAGAAGTTCTTGCTCCTCTTGAGGCGGTATATGCTGTTGCCGAACCACTTATGCAGCGCTTACCACTACAAGTATCGCTAGCTATGCTCGCCCTCTTAGATCTGGACGGCTTCACATTATCATTCCCGGGAACCTGTTTTGTGCCCTTTATCACTATTTCATTTATCGGCTGAGAAATTATTTTGGAATTTATTTCTTTCGAATCAATAACCTCTCCGTCTTTTAGTTTTTCTCTCACCGTTATTTCCCTTGAACCATTTCTGCCCGCACGAGAAACTTGGCTGTCACAATCATTTAAAAGGTTGCTCCTTTTAACTTCGGTTTTAAACGGAATGTCTTCAGTCTTTTCAACCTCACGGTAAGTAATACGATTAATCGTTAGTACCAAACCATCATAAATATTTGAAGATACATCTGCATCAATCAAATCTTCCGAAGAAAACGGTATTCCCAAATAGTTAAGGGTGTCATTTACGGAACCTTCCGGAGCAAAATACTCCTTGGTCTCACCATCGGCGTTTATGGTTACTTTAAACTTTTTGCCCACCACTATTGAAATATCGGCAAAAAGCTCTTGCGATTCAGAAAAATTAAGCGTATCACGATCTTTTTCTGAAATCTGAAGCTCATCCAAAACATCCTTGACGGTACCGGATGACTTCTTTAGCATTATCTTCTGGTCATCTTTAAAAACATTTACATCGAATGCTCTTTTAACATCAAGCTTTAAGCTTCCGTCCACTTCGTCATATCTTTCTACCGAATCGTTCGAACCGAGCTTTACGCCCACTTGATTCAAAATTCTATCTGTATCACTATTTAGCGTCATGGTGGAAATCGTGCTGTTATCAACATTAACATCCACTTTTCGGCTAAGCGCTCTTACCGAGTATATCGAAGTCGTATATACAACACCAATGAGCATTAGCGCAACAGATTTCTTAATCTTTTTGCCCTTTGTAAATTTTATCATAAATTATCCTCCATTCTATATAGATCACGCCTTTCAAAACACATATTCCGTAACCACTGCTTAAAAATTTGTAACCTAAATTTTATGAATTTAAATCGCTGACGTACTCCATGTTATTAAACACGTTGCTTATTGTCAAGAAACTTAAAATATATTTTTTGTGTAAAGTGCCGAACGCAGTTTAATGGCTACCGTTTTTTTAAACAAAAAAAGTTAAACTAAAATATTTTAATGTATATTTTTGCATTACATTTGCAATTTAGTGCGGATTTGTTTGTAAAATGTGCCGAAATACAATAGTTACATTTTGGTTACAAAAAATTACGCACATATATCGCTATTTTCGCCCGGAAAACGCACTTTATCAAAACAATCCGACCTTGAATATATTTAGTTAATAAGGGTGTTTTAAAAAACAAATTTACCAAAGCTTACTTTTTAGGAGGATTGATTATGTCAGACCAAATTTCAAACACAACTTCCATATCATTTGAATACGGCTTAGAAAAATCAGTGCATACAATAAATAACACTACTGCAACCGCAACCATGAGCAAATCAATGGATATATCCATAACTTCGCTTGAAAAAGACTACTATATAGATAAGCCTATTACGTACCTTATAACCATAGTAAACAACGGGACAAAAACAAACCCACTTACACTCAAGTGCAATTTGGGAACGTATAAAAGAAAATCAGGCGGCAAAAATATTATTGTCACACCACTTAGTTATAGCGGACAATCGTATTTATATATAAACGGAGTATTTAAAAGCCAAATCACTCCGGAAATTAAAACTAACGAGATAGTTTTTTCTCTCCCGCCAATAGCGGAAAAATCCAATCTACTGCTAATATATAAAACCGGTGTAAATACTTTTGCACCGCTTGAGTTAAACTCAAAAATTAAAACAATCATATCTGCCAAACTATCCGAAACCGAAAATCTTTTGGAAACTTCCCATACCATACCTGTTGCCGAAAAAGCAGATATAAAAATTTCCAAAAGTATCGTTCCACAAATGTTTTCGCAAGGGGAAACACTATCATATAACATAAGTATATATAACTATGGAAATGCATCGGCAAAAAACATAAAAATAACGGATACTTTTGAGCCTCCCCCAATTTTGACAAGCATAAAAATAAACGAAAAAGAAATATCACCACTTGACTATTCTTACACAGATGGTATATTTAACTTGCCGACCTATGGTTCAGGTTTGAAAATAAGTGTCCCGCATGCAAAATTTGAAACTAACGAAAACACCGGCGCAACATCGGTTCTACCGAGTGTTACAAACGTAGTTGTCTCAGGGGTGCTTTAGCCAATTATTTTTACAGTTTGAAAATTTTAAAAAATAGTTTATATATTAATGAGTTATGTTTTAAAAAAATGTACAAGCTTTTTTAAAATGGTTTTTATATATAAAAAATGTTGACTTGTTTTTTGAGTTAGTATATACTTTATTCAAACATTGATATATGCCCAAGTAGCTTAGTGTAGTAGAGCGTTGTATTTTTAATCAGAGGTGTCGGTGCAAACCCGTCCTGGGGCAAAAATTTTAATCCAAAGCGAGGTATATCCAGATGTACGAAGACAAAACCCTTACTTGCAAAGAATGCGGAAACGAATTTGTTTTCACAGCAGGCGAACAAGAATTTTATGCAGAAAAAGGTTTCACAAATGAACCTCAAAGATGCAAAGCTTGCCGTGATGCTCGCAAAAATGCAAACAGACAGGATCGCGAAATGTTCATAGCTGAATGTGCAACTTGCGGCGGCGAAGCCAAAGTTCCTTTCAAGCCCCGTGAAGATCGTCCTGTATATTGCAGCGAATGCTTTGCAAAAATGCGCGAAGAAGAATCACAGGAGCAAGAAAACACGGAAGCAGCTCCCGAAACTGCAGAATAGTTTTGAATTTTTATTCGCTAAAAAGCTACGTTTAATTCGTAGCTTTTTTAATTTTTTACTGATAGAGAGAACAAAATGACAGAATTTAGAAAAAGTATTGCACTAAGCCAAAGATTATTAAAATGTGCGGAAATGATAACGCCCAATACTAAAATTGCAGATATCGGAACGGATCACGCATATGTTCCGATTTATCTTGCTTTAAATAAAAAAATCACCCACGCTATTGCTTCCGACTTGCGTCAAGGCCCGATTGAGCACGCCAATCAAAATATAATAGCTTACAACCTTGAAAATATGATAGAAACGCGTCTATCGGACGGCCTTGAAAATATATCCGAAAATGAAGTAGATGAGGTACTCATAGCAGGTCTTGGCGGAAACATAATTATAAACATTTTAGAAAAAGTCCACTGGAAAAATAAACGCTTTGTAATCCAGCCCATGAAATACGAACGACGCTTGCGGCAGTACATGGCAAAGTCAGGTTATAATCTTATAAGTGAAAAGGCCGTAATATGCTCAAAAAAAGTTTATACTGTTATGGAAGTTGTTTTTACGGGTAAAAAATATAACATCAGTCCGGAAGAAGAATATATCGGAAAAATTATTCCAAATAAACATGACCCCTCGTCTATCGCCTACATAAAAAAGCAAATAAAAGACCTTGAAAATCGCAAAAAAGGCGCCAACGCTTGCAAATTATATGAAAAAGAAAAACGTTTTGAAAATATAATAAAAAATCTATCAAACGCCATAAGTTAGGAGAAGTTATAGATGACCACAATTAAACAAATATATGATTTTTTAAACGATTTTGCTCCATTTGAAAATTCACTTAGCTTTGATAACACAGGATTGCTAATCGGCAACTTTGAAACAGAAGTAAAAAAAGCATTAGTTGCGCTTGATATAACTTCTAAAGTTATAGATGAAGCAGTAAGTATGGGAGCTAATCTTATAATTACCCACCACCCGATAATATTTAAACCGCTAAAAAATTTAAAATTTGATGATATCGCCTCAAAAATGATAATAAATGGTATAAATGCAATATGCGCCCATACAAATTTAGACGTTGCCCCAAAGGGTGTTAATTTCCAGCTGGCTAAAAGATTAAACCTTTCAAACTTAATCCCTCTTACACATGAAGAAAACCAACCAATGGGGCTGGTCGGCACCTTAGAAAAAGAAATGGCGCCCAAAGAATTTGCAGAATTTGTAAAAGAAAATTTAGAGTGTAACGGTTTGCGGTATACAGGCACTAATAGAAAAATCAAAAAAGTTGGAGTTTGCTCGGGCTCAGGCGGATGTTTTGTAAAAGAAGCGAAAAAACAGCATTGCGATGCTTTTGTAACGGGAGAAATCAAACACAGTGATATACTGCTTGCCGGTGAACTTGATTTAATGATTGTTGATGCCGGTCACTATAAAACAGAAAACGTTATAATTGAGCCGCTTTGCAATGAACTCTCAAAGCGGTTCAAGGACGTGGATTTTGCCACAAGCAAGAAATTTACCGACAATATAAACTATCTTTAAATGGTAATCAATCCAAAATATTGAAAAACTATTCTTGGCATTATATAATATATTGGTTTGGCAATTTTAAAAAGACAATCAATATGGAGGAAAGTTTATTGAAAGACTCATATGAATCTCCTTTATCGAAAAGATATGCAAGTACTGAAATGAATTATATATTTTCGGCAAACAACAAATTTACTCTTTGGAGAAAATTATGGATTGCTCTTGCAGAAGCCGAAAAGGAATTGGGGCTTGACATCTCCGATGAGCAGATAAACGAGATGAAAAGCAATGTTCAAAATATAAATTATGAAGATGCGGAAGCAAGAGAAAAAGAGGTTCGGCATGATGTAATGTCCCACGTTTATGCCTTTGGGAAACAATGCCCAAAAGCCGCTCCTATTATTCATTTGGGGGCAACCTCATGCTTTGTGGGAGATAACACCGATATTATAATAATGCATCAAGCTTTAGATGTTATAAAATCAAAAGTTATAAAGGTAATTGATTTACTTTCAAAATTTGCTCTTAAATATAAAAGCATTCCAACCCTATCTTTTACTCATTTCCAGCCTGCTCAACCAACAACGGTCGGAAAAAGAGCAACTCTTTGGATTCAGGATTTAATGATGGATATGGACTGCCTTTCGTATGCTCAAAAATCTTTAAAACTGCTCGGCTGTAAAGGTACAACGGGTACACAGGCAAGCTTTTTAGCTCTTTTTGATAATGATGACGAAAAGGTAAAAAAACTGGAAGAAAAGATAGCGGAAAAAATGGGTGGCTTTAAATGTTTTGAAGTTTCAGGACAAACTTATACCAGAAAACTCGATAGCTTAGTGCTTTCATCGCTATCTTTTGTTGCACAAAGCGCCGCAAAGTTTTCAAATGATATAAGGCTCTTGCAGCACCTTAAAGAAATCGAAGAACCTTTTGAAAAAAATCAAATCGGCTCCTCTGCAATGCCGTATAAAAGAAACCCCATGCGCTGCGAGCGCATTGCCGCACTTGCAAGATTTGTAATAGCAAATTCCTTAAATGCCCCACTTACTGCCTCTGCACAGTGGTTTGAACGTACGCTCGATGATTCCGCAAACAGGCGGCTTTCAATATCGGAATCGTTCTTGGCATTAGATGGAATACTTGGCATATATATTAACGTAGCAAATGGATTAGTGGTCAATGAAAAAGTAATAGAAAACCATTTGAAAGATGAACTTCAGTTTATGTCCACGGAAACAATTCTGATGGAAGCCGTAAAATCAGGCGGAAACCGCCAAACACTACATGAAAAAATTCGTAAATACTCTATGGAAGAATCTGCATCAATAAAAGAATTCGGATATGAAAACAACTTGCTCGAAAAGATTCTTGCCGACGAGGATTTTAATCTTTCAAAAAAGCAAATCGAGAAAATTAAAGATCCCAAAAACTACATAGGAAGGGCTCCCGAGCAAACCGAAGAATATATAACAAACACTGTTTTACCGTTTCTTGAAAAAAACAAAGAATACGATAATATTACAGAAGATAATCAAGTTAATGTTTAAGTTTAAAAATTTTGGAGTGAATAATTATGATAAAAGCAATAGTTGGCGCCAATTGGGGCGATGAAGGGAAAGGAAAAATAACTGACTGTTTGGCAAGCGAGTCGGATATAGTCATAAGATTTCAGGGAGGGAGCAACGCAGGACACACTATAATAAATAATTACGGAAAATTCGCACTGCACCAGCTTCCTTCGGGCGTATTCTATCAAAACATAACAAACGTAATAGGCAACGGAGTTGCGCTGAGCGTTGAAAACTTAGAAAAAGAGCTACAAATGCTAAAAGACGCAAATATACCAATGCCAAATCTTTTGATTTCAGATCGTACACAAATCGTTATGCCATATCATAAACTTTTTGACGTATATGAAGAAGAAAGGTTGTTTTCAAAAAAATTCGGTTCAACAAAATCAGGTATTGCACCTTTTTATTCAGATAAAGCATCAAAAATCGGAATTCAAGTAGGTCAATTATTCGGAGATTTACAAGAACTGCGTGAAAAATTAGAAAATATACTATCTATTAAGAACACTTTACTTGAACATCTTTATAAAAAACCAATTCTAAATATAGATGAGATTTTTGAAAAATTAATGCATTATAAAGAAGTGTTAAAGCCATTCGTTGGCGACAGCGCTGCGTTTATATATGAGGCCGTAAAAAGCGGTAAAAATATTTTGCTCGAAGGTCAGCTTGGCGCCCTCAAAGATATGGATTTCGGAATATATCCGATGGTGACATCTTCAAACACAATTGCAGGCTACGGCGCCGTGGGGGCAGGCATTCCGCCCTACGAAATAAAAGAAATCATAACGGTTGTTAAAGCTTATTCAAGCGCTGTGGGAGCCGGAGAATTTGTAAGTGAAATATTTGGAGAAGAAGCCGATGAGCTCCGAAAACGCGGCGGAGATTGCGGAGAATACGGCGCAACTACGGGAAGGCCGCGCCGAATGGGCTGGCTTGATTTAGTCGCCACCAGCTATGGATGCCGAGTTCAAGGTGCCACAATGATTGCATTTACAGTTCTTGACGCACTTGGATATTTAGACGAAATAAAAGTATGTACGGGCTACGAAATAGACGGCAAAGTCACGCAAAACTTCCCGGCGCCGTATAAACTTAAATATGCAAAACCCGTATACGAAACCTTACCCGGCTGGAAATGCGATATATCAAATATTAAAAATTATTCTGATCTGCCCGAAGAATGCAAAAACTATATAAAATTTGCGGAAGAATATATCGGTATTCCAATTAAAATATTATCAAACGGACCATCAAGAGATAATATAATTTACAGATAAAATAAATACCTGTATAATTAAAGTATCTGAAAATCAATCTACAATAACTCAAGGAGTGTATAAAAGTATGTGTGGCATAGTAGGATATATCGGAAAAGGCAATGCTCTACCATTTTTAATTCAAGGTTTATCTAAACTTGAATACAGAGGCTATGATTCTTCCGGAGTTGCCTTATATAACAACGGAAAAATAGAAGTAACAAAAAAACAGGGCAGATTAAAAGTTCTTGAAGACATTCTGGATACTGAAAAAATAGAAAACGTTCATTTGGGAATAGGTCATACTCGCTGGGCAACTCATGGCAATCCTTCTGATATAAATGCTCATCCGCATATGTGCCAATCGGGTAAAATTGCTTTGGTTCATAACGGAATAATCGAAAACTATATCGATTTAAAAAATCAATTGACCAAAAACGGTACTAAGTTTAAATCCGAAACAGATACAGAGGTTGCCGTTCAGCTTTTAGGCTGGCTTTATAACGGCAATATGTTTGAAACTATTAAAAAAGCTGTTGGCATGATGCAAGGCGCTTTTGCTTTTGGAATAGTTTGCTCGGACTACCCCGATACCCTCTTTGCGGTAAAAAAAGATAGCCCCCTTATCATCGGAATCGGAAAAGATGAAAACTACATAGCTTCCGATATTCCCGCCGTACTTTCCAAAACGAAAGAAATTTGCAGACTAAAAGAAAAACAGATTGCTGTTTTGACTGAAAATGATGTTCAATTATTTGATTTTGAAGGAAATCCTGCAGAAAAAATTATAACCACAGTAAATTGGAGTGTGGATGCCGCCGAAAAGAATAATTATGAGCACTTTATGATGAAAGAAATCATGGAGCAACCTAATGTTATCTCCGCAACTATATCTCCACGCCTTAAAGACCATGTTATAAAATTAGACGACATAAACTTTACAAAGGAATACTTAGAAAATTTAAATAAAATTTGTATAGTCGCATGTGGCTCCGCTTACCATGTGGGATGCGTTGCGAAATACTTTATAGAAAAATTCACAAGGAAGCCCGTAGAAGTAGATTTAGCTTCTGAATTTAGATACCGCTCCCCTATTATCGATAAAAACACTTTGGTAATAATAATAAGCCAGTCCGGAGAAACGGCAGATAGCTTAGCGGCGCTAAGAGAAGCAAAAGCTTTAGGTGCAAGAGTACTTTCTATCGTAAACGTTGTTGGCAGTTCCATAGCCAACGAATCCGATGACGTGCTCTATACCTGGGCGGGCCCCGAAATTGCCGTTGCAACAACCAAGGCATACAGCACCCAGCTTTCGCTTACATATTTGTTTGCATTATACGTAGGCAAAATCTTAAATCAAATAAGCGATGAAGAGTATAAGAAATGCATCGAAAGCATAGAATTGTTGCCGAAAAAAATTTCTGAAATACTTAATAAAAAAGAACAGATTGAAAAAATTGCCGAAAAGTATTATAAAACCGAAAAGATATTCTTTATCGGCAGAAACGTTGACTACGCCGTTTGTATGGAAGGCTCCCTTAAATTAAAAGAAATTTCTTACATTCACTCCGAAGCTTATGCCGCTGGAGAATTAAAGCATGGAACAATTTCTCTTATCGACGATGAAACTTTAGTTATAGCAGTTGCCACTTTAGATGAAATTTTTGATAAAACCGTAAGCAACATAAGGGAAGTCCGCTCCAGAGGCGCAAAAGTTTTGGCTATAACAACCGAAGATAAATCGGAAAAAATATCCCTAGTTGCAGATGATATTATATATGTTCCGAAAACATACGATTCGACCACTCCTTCCATATCCGTTATTCCATTACAATTGCTTTCTTACCATGTGGCAAAATTAAGAGGTTGCGATATCGATAAACCAAGAAATTTGGCAAAATCAGTTACTGTGGAATAATAAAAAACAATTCAAATAAAAAGATAGGATGTGCTTACCATAGACGACTCTTACTCCAATTTATCAAGTGAAAAAATATTAATTTTGGATTTTGGCGGTCAGTATAGCCAACTTATAGCAAGAAGAGTCCGTGAACTAAATGTTTACTGCGAAGTAAAAAGCTATAAAACTGATATTTCTAAAATAAAATCCGAAAACTATAAAGGCATAATATTTTCCGGTGGCCCAAACAGTGTGTATCTTGAAAATTCCCCAACATGCGATAGGGAAATTTTTAGTCTTGGCATTCCGGTTTTGGGAATTTGCTATGGCGCTCAGTTAATGGCATATCTTTTGGGCGGAAAAGTTGATAAAACTACGACCAGTGAATATGGCAACACGGAAGTATCGTTTAAATCAAAAAATGGTTCTTTGCTTACAAAAAATCTTTCCGAAAAAAGCATATGGTGGATGAGCCATACCGATTATATTTCTAAAATACCGCCGGCATTTAAAATAACGGGCATAAGCCACGACTGCCCAGTTGCATGCATGGAAAACACCGAAAAAAATCTTTTCGGCGTGCAATTTCACCCGGAAGTTAATCATTCAGCCGAAGGTAAGATACTTCTTAAAACTTTTCTTTACGATATTTGCAAATGTAGCGGAACTTGGAAAATAGATTCATTTATCGAAAATAAAATAGAAGAACTCAGAAAAAAAATAGGCAATAAAAAAGTAATCTGCGCTTTATCCGGTGGCGTGGATTCCTCTGTTGCCGCAACGATACTTCATAAAGCCATCGGAGCGCAACTGACCTGTATATTTGTAGATCACGGATTACTCAGAAAAAATGAAGCCGACCAGGTAGAAAACACTTTTAAAAATAAATTCAATATGAAAAGAAACAGTTTTAAATGGTGTGTTTATACATTTCTATTTCTTGGGATAGGAATGGTATCTTGCGCTGACGAGGATTTAATGACTTATGAAGATGTTCCTCGAATTTATTTTAAATATGCTGATGCATCCTCTTCCGACTTTGGAGAAAATGAAGATCAGATCACTGTTAATATGGGATATGACAGGCCGTTGAAAAACGACAGTATCATTAAGATTCCTATCAAACTAATGGGACGAGTTTCGGAAACAGACCGGGCGGTAAAAGTAGTGATGATACCTGAAGAATC
>CAJLZR010000011.1 GCA_905211185.1 uncultured Oscillospiraceae bacterium
GCCAGTCGGTTCAGAAACGGGCAGTCCTGCGCCTATTGCCGCGGCCATAGGTTCTTCAATTAAATCAACTAATCCCGCACCTGCTTGTTTTGCAGCATCTTCGACTGCTCTTTTTTCAACTTCCGTTACCCCCGACGGAATACATATAACAACTTTCGGTTTACTAAAAAACATACTTTTTACGGTACTTGTAATAAAATATTTAAGCATACTTGCGGTGATATCAAAATCTGCAATAACTCCGTCTTTAAGCGGCCTTACCGCAACTATCGAACCGGGAGTTCTTCCTATCATATCTTTAGCTTGCGAACCAACAGCCAAAACCATATCGTTTTTCATATCCACCGCAACAACTGAGGGCTCTCTTTTAACGATTCCTTTGCCTTTTACGTAAACAAGCGTGTTTGCCGTACCTAAATCTATACCTATTTCCTTTGAAAATGAAAACATCCTAAATTATCCTCCCAAAATAATAAAATATATTAAAAATTATACCACAAAAAATAAATATTAATTCCGCAATATTATAGTCTCCTCTATTTGCCGGTAGAGCCAAACCCTCCCGTGCCTCGCTCAGTTGAATCAAGAGTCTTTACCTCAACAAGCGGAAAGTTTTCAACTTTTATTATAACCAACTGCGCGATTCTTTCGTTCGGTTTTATAGTATAAGGATCTTTGCCCATATTGCAAAGTCCCGCACAGATTTCTCCGCGATAATCGCTATCTATAACCCCCACGCCGTTAGAAAGCGTTATCCCATGTTTTACTCCGAGTCCGCTCCTTGCAAACAAAAACGCCGCATACTCACAAGACGGAATAGAAATAGCTATACCCGTAGGAACAAGCGCACGCTCACCGGGATTTAATACAATTTCATTTTCGATACACGCGCACAAATCCATCCCCGCAGCGCCTTTTGTCGCGCGTTTCGGGGGTGTCGCATTTTCTGACAATTTACAAAAATTTAATACAGTTTGATCTTGATTTTTAATTTCCACATCTACTACCTACTTATCAACATTTTTTGTTTATTTAAAAAAATTAGAATTTTAAAATTCAAACAATTCAATTTCCCTTGATTTATTTTAAATCAATTTAAAAAAGTTTTCCTCATTTTCCACAAGACTTTCAACATTTTAAGTTTAAAATCCAAATAACGGATGGAAAATGGCCGCAAAAATACTGTTAAAAAATTAAAATCTATAATTAACTTTATTTCTTATTTTTGTGTTTAGCCCCGATTTCACCTGATTCCGCCTTTAATTTTTTGTTTTCGGCCTCCAATTCTTTGCATAATTTTTCAATCTCGCTTTTTTCTTTTAAGAGCTTTCGGTTTTCATCGCAAAATTTCATCATAACCAATATATCCGCCATAGAACGAGATATGCCGGGATTAGAAAATTTGATTTTTTGAATTGCCTCGTTTATCTCATCGGCAACGGAGTATACATAATTTTGGCTTTCATCCGAACATATACCGCACTCAACCCCACATATATTAACTCTTACATGCACTTTTTCCATCTTCACACTCCACCTTTTAAAACATATATGGTTTTTATTATACTATATTCTAAAAAAAAATACTCTTTTTATTTCACAATTTAATTAAAGGTTATATGGTGGCAAACATTTTCAAAAATATCATTTTTATATAAAACAAAGCGTTTTTTAAAAATATTTTATTTAAAAAATAGATTAGAAAGATTTTTTTAAAAAAACTATTGACGAATTTAGAAAACAGGTGTAAACTTAATGATGTTGGTGTTGATGACGCTGAGGGTACACCCGTTCCCATCCCGAACACGGTAGTTAAGCTCAGTGGTGCCGAAAATACTTGGCTGGCGACGGCCTGGGAAGATAGGGGAATGCCAACTTTTTTTATTGAATCTATATTGAGATTTTCAATATGGATTTTATTTTTTGCTTTTATTTAGATGCATAGGAGGTGTTTACAATAACTAGTCTCAAAAAACTTAAAAATGTTTTATATTTATTCATTTGTTTGTTATTTATAATTCCCGGATTTAATCACGCAAAATGTCTGACAACCATATCACAAACCGCTCCTGCGAGTGAAGAAGAAAAAAATTTTTTATTAAACGAATTATATAAGAAACAAGAAACGTTTAACCGCTGCGCAAAATCCTACAGAAAAGCATACAAAAAAATAGTAAGTACTCAAGGCCCGTATGATTTACTGTCAATATCCGAATTAAATCATTGGCGAAACAACATTTGCTCGACATGCAAGAAATACACCTCTCTGTTCAATAATATATACATATCCGCATATTTTTTAGCCACAGTATATTACCAAAAAGATTTCGGAGGCTTTCCGAATACCCAGTGGTTTGATGATTTAATAAATATAGCGTACATTTCCGTTTATTTTAATGAGCAAGAAAATGGACCTATAGAAGTCAACATCGTTAAAACCCAATTAATCGGTGGCGAAGTACGCTATGTTTTCGAAGAATTTTACATATAGCATATACGATAAAAACCAAAGCAATATCATTTTACAAAAAAGCAATCTAGTGATAAGTAATTAGCTTATTTTAAAATAAAAATAGCGTTTTAAAAACTTTATAACTGTCAGCAGAATTATTTCTGCTGTTTTTTATGCAAAAAACTCAAAAAATAGTTAAATATTCTACTATTGCGCAATACATTTTTAAAAAGTTTTGTGACGCATTTCTATATGTGAGAATTTTTATTATCCAAACTAATTCTTTACTACGCAAGCTATGGGCTGTTTGTAATTGCCCACGCTCGCTATCTTATAATTATCTATGGGGGGGTTTTTATATGCGCAAAAAAATTTTAAGTATTTTTCTCGTTATTTTTATGGTTATGTCACTTTTCCCCACTAAATCCAAAGCTGTTACCGAATATTCTCTTTGGGTTGGCGGCACAAGAGTAACAGATGACAACAAGGACGATATACTCGGTGACAGCACTTGTAGTTTCGATCCCGAATCAAACACACTTACGCTCAACAATGCGAATATTACCGGTGGCTATTCCACTCACAACATCCACGTAAACAACGAAAACATTTCCGATTTAAAAATTTCCCTAAAAGGTACTAACTCTTTAAACGGGCAAAGCTTTGGTGTATATTCATATTACACCAATTTAACTATCGATGGTTCACAAGGCGGCACTCTCGAGACCACAGGAAGTATATCCGGAATCCAAGCGAACTTTGCATCCATAACTATTAAAAACGTCGACAACTTATATGCAAAAAGCAGTGGTCGTATATTTGGACTAGATGCCATAGCTGGCAATTCTTCGCCACATGCTTTGAAAATTGAAAACAGTACGGTTACCGCCCACAGCGGTGAAAATGCTGGTATATACACTCATACTAAACCTTTTATAATAACAGGTAACATATAAACCTCTTTAATCTATAACTGTTTTTCGTCAAAAATCGGCTGATTTTTAGCTTCTAAGCAAATACCCATATTCGCCAAAATCACTTTTGGAAACAATTTTGCCTTGCTTTTTTATTTCATATTCAAGCGCTTTTATTATGTGTTTCATGCCAACTTTCGAAGATTCCGAGGCGGCCATAAAAGTTGAGGTTATAACGGCATTTTTTATGCTTCCCCCCGCTATTTCGAATTTTTTTGCCAAGAAGTCAAAATCAATATCTTGGTCTAGTGGGGTTTCTTTTGGAAACATCTTTATCCATATTTCTTTTCTTGACGCTATATCGGGAAAATTAAAATGAATAACATAGTTTATTCTTCTGAAAAACGCTTTATCTATATTTTCAATAAAGTTTGTGGTCATTATCGTTATGCCATCGTATTCCTCCATTTTTTGAAGCAAATACGAGGTTTCTACATTGGCGTTTTTGTCGTGAGAATCCTTAACCTCTGTTCTCTTACCGAAAAGCGCATCGGTTTCATCAAAAAGAAGTATAACATTGCTCCTTTTTGCACTATCAAATACTTCCCCAAGGTTTTTTTCCGATTCACCTATATATTTTGAAATCACCTTCGAAAGATCAACTTTATATATTTCAAGCTCCACTTCATTGGCCACACCTTGCGCCGCCATAGTTTTACCGGTTCCGGGAGGGCCAGTAAAAAGCATGCTAAGCCCACGGCCATATAAAACCCTTTTTCCCATTCCCCATTTATCATAAACAATATGTTTATATTTTATTTGATCACATGCTCGCCGTATAATTTCTTTCTGGTCCTTTTTCATAACCAGCTCATCCCAAGAGTGCTTTTTCTTAATGAGCGTTGCTTTATCGGTAAGCTTTCCCGTTATTTGTTTATAAGCCATCTCGCAAAGAAATTTATCATTTACCGAAAAAGTTTTTTCGTCTGCATTCCAAGATGCTTGATTTTTCGCTTGAGTAACCGTATTTACGATTTGTTTTGGAGTAAAATTAAATTTATTTGCTATTTCTCGAACGTCTAAGTCAGCTTTTTCCCCTAATTTTGCCTCTTCTAAACTACTTTGCCAAATGGCAAAATTTTCATCGGCGCTGAGTTCATCTAAAAAAATGTCTATAAAATTATATTTTTCAAGATGCGGCCTTAGTATATCCACTTCGTTTTCTTGTATGTTATTTAGAATAAAGACTACCGGCGAAAAATTTGAAGATTTTTTAAAAATATAATCTATATGGCTATCCTTCCAAATTTTTTCACTTATAACTTTTTCAAGATTTTTAATACATATATACCCTTTTTCAAAAAGGGCCTCCCTATAGGCGGAATTTATGATAGAAAAAACTTCGCTCTCAGAAACAGGCAAATCATTAAAATCCAGCGATATTAAAGATTTTCCCATAATATTGCATACCCGCTCTGCAAGGGTTTTCTTACCTATCCCCTCCATGCCTTTAATATAAAAATAAGTAGCCGCACTCGGCTTGGCAACATCTTTTATATATAAGTTTATCTTTTGTGCCAAATTTTCCCGTATAACAAGCGCCGGAGCATCTTTTTCCGGCATTCTTACAGCAACGCCCGGTATGCTGCGCTCTGACCTTGCATTGTTTACTATATTTTCAAAAATTTTCGGGTCTATTTTCAAATTTTTTCCGCTAAAACAAAGCGAGTTCATCTTTTGTGAAAGATTGGCATAGATATTGGAATAATCTTCTATTTCAAGAATATTATCGGTAAAATAATACAGCTTTAAAACACTTTCGTAAGTGATAGCTTGCGTATCATTAATTTTATAAAGCTCTTTTTCGTACTTTTCATCAAGTTTTATTAAAACTCCCACAAGCACGCAAAACCAGTCTAAAAGCTCAAGCTTATAGACTTTTTTTAGGTATTCCCCCGCAAAAAAGTTTTTTTTATCACATAAAACACGAGACCTTGCCATAAGACAAGCTTTAAAATATTTTTCCCGTGCTTCTTCTTTTTTTTCTTGTATTTTGCCACTTTCTTTGGCGTTTATATAGTCACTCAAAAGCATCTTAACCGTTGCCAACTGAGTGTTTAAATATTCGCTGTTATTTTGATAGGGCTTGTTTAATAAATCGGAAGAAAACAACCTTTCAAAATCGTTATTCATAAATATCCCCTCCTCCGATTAATTAGTTTTTTATGGAATTTGAGTTTTCATTGCACCTGGATTTGTTATTTGAATTACCCCTCCCCAGTTACACATAAGTTTTGATGTGTTATTAAGAGCAGGCATGTTTTTAACAAGTACCGTTGCGCTCCCCGGTGCCCAAGGGGCGGTTGTTACGGGAACACACGGCATAGGAGTTAAAACTCCCATTGCAGCGGCCGAAGCCACCGTGGGGTTTGCCAAAGATTGGCACATCCCAAACGGCATAATATTAACCATTGGTTTATTATCCATAATATTAGCCATGGGTTTATTTTCTGCAAGCACCATTTTATCAGGCAAAACCATAAGCGCCGATGGAGCCATACCGAAACTACACATACATTGCGCCGCGGCAATTGTAGCAAAAGCCATATTTTTATTACCTCTTTTTTATTTTTATTTTTTTGTAGCAGCTTTTCTGAGTTTCACATCCGCATAAAATACTTTATCGGATTTGTTTCCGCTTGCCAAATCTATTTCCGCTTTCGATTTAAGAATATCTTCGCCGTCTTTTACCTCACACATAAATTTAATCGGATTAGCTTCCATTAAATGCCCTATAAGCGGCATTACAACACGCCCCGCGGAATCGGTTTTAACATCCCATTTGGGATAAAACTTACCGCCCGACTCCAGCGCTTCCTCGAGGGGATTTGCAAGAGTATATGTTTTATTTTCGGAATTAAATCCTTCTATTTTTATTTCATATCTTTCTTTTTTAACTTCATAAATAAACTTTTGCCCTATAATACCCGAATTCATTTCATCAATATTAAGCTTAATCTCTTCTGCGCCCTTTTCTGCATTTTCAATAAGCTTCATAAAAGAACTTTCGTTTTGGAGTAAAACCGAAACATCTTTATCTGAGGCCCTCTTTTTTAAATGATAGAAAGTCATCTCAAAACGGGTGGCATTAGAAATGCTAGTATTATCAGCGGTATATGAAAGATCAAAATTCATAACTTTGGTTTCGTTTTCCTTAAGCTCAACAGAGAACTTTAGCCCGGTATAACCCTTGCAAGTTATACTTATCTCGTAATTTCCCGGAAACAAATCGGAAAACACGTAATGCCCGCTTTGTTTTCGAACATAAGGGTTCTGTTTGCCGTTACACAAAATAACCGCAGTGGTTATAGGGTTTTTATTGTAAACATCTTTTAACAAAAAGACCAAACTGGCCATATGAATAATCCTCACCTAAAATTTCGCTCCTTCAAATTAAAAAACTAAAGCTTTTAACTGTAATCTGCCAAAATAGTTTTGTTTGTCATTTTTATCATAATTGTTTTTCTTTTTTTCCAAAATATCACTATTCTTCGCTGCTAGGTTCTTCATCACCTGATTCCTCATTGCCCGAATCACCATAATCCGATTCACTTTCATCGCCTGAACTCTCATTGTCTAAATCACCATAATTTGACTCACTTTTGTCGCCTGATTCTTCATCCCCTGGATCACCATACTCGGCTCCGAATTCATCGCCTGATCCGCCATAGTCACTACCATATGAATCGTCCTCTGATTCGTCCTCGTCCTCATCGGGCCTTTGGGTATACTCATCGTCTATGTCTTCGTCTTTTATGAAAGTATCAAAGTGAATTTCACGTTCCCTAATGTGCTGACTGCTATCAATATATACTTTTTCAACTCTCTTAATCGGCTTTTTAATATTTTCGGAGTCAATCGCTACTGGTCCGACAACATAAAACACCGATAGTTTATATGACTCCCCAAACATAGTCCATATTTTAACTTTTTCCTCCATATTAAGCGGAAGCATCGTAACAGAAACATTTTCAATCGGCGTCCCTGCATTGCTCGGCAAATATCTTTTGGGGATAGTGGGATTATCTTTAAAAACCTGTATAATTTTGCCCATTATTCTTGCTTCATCCAAAGCTTTGGATTCAATTTCAGCCTTACTGCTCACTGAAATTGCATAATAAAGCTCCATCATAGCGGGGGGGTCCTGAACGCTACCATCAGGCAAAGTTTTTGGCTCTTTAGCCACATTGCTTGTGTCTTCTTTTATATCGTAAGGGTGCAATCCGACAATATACCCACCACGCTCTTTAGCGTCACATATTCCTATGCTTTCCGACTTATCAATAACATCCGGAACAAGCTTATCTCTTAAAAGCTCCAGTATTCCTTTTCCCACATCGGAAAGTATGGTATATTTAGCCATTTAAAAACCTCCCACTAAATTTAAAACAATCTACTACTCTTTATTTAGTTGATTCGGCACCGAAGGGTTATTTAGCTGTACCAAATTTTTATATAAAATCAAGCACTCATGCTCCGGAACATACTTATATGATATTTCATTACATTCCGCAAAAAACTCTACCGACATATATATCGTGTTATTAAAATTAAGTATCGGCACCGGCATGTTTTTTGGAGTATCGTTTATATATCCTACGTTCTGACCGCTAACTACCTCCAAAATTCTACCGGGCGACGTAATAACCATGGTTGCGTTGTTATACATATACTCTATATCGGCATCTATATATTGGTATAAATCATCTATCGCCAAAAGTATGTGCCCATCATACATTATCGGAGCATGATTCATGTTAAAATGTCCGTCCAAAAATACAACCTGTTCCGGTAAAACTGTTGAGGCTTTTTTACCGACATTTAAAAACTCATCGGAACCGGAAACAAGCAAATTATATAGGCCGTCATCATACGCCTGTTTTTGATAAGACTCTAAAATCGTAACCGCAATGGAAACCGCTTCTTTTACCGTTTCCAATTTTTCGTCTTTCACCATCTCATCATCAATGATTTTTGTAAGAATGAGAATATCAAGCAAAGCACGTTGCTGCACCGTTAAAGAGCCTACATCATTAAGGTCGACAAGATCATTGACCTCTGCAAACAAATCTTGCAATTTTTTTAGGTCGTCTTCTCCCAAAGATTCCAAAACAAGTAAGGCCTCATCCGAAACTGCGCCACGCAAATCTTCAACCGTTAAAGAAATTATTTTTGAAACTTGTTCGTCAACCGCCGCAATGTCGGAGTTTTTCTTTTTGGAAGCCTCTATTAAACTTTTTACGCTATCAAGCTGCTTTTGGAGTTCATAGGCTTGTTTCATATTTGTTGCGTATTCTTGTAAAGCTTCATTCCCCGAAAGCTTTGCACGTGCTATGATTTCATCTAATTTATCGAGTATATTGTCAATATTTCCGGAAACTTTTAAATCTTCAATAATTTTATCAATTTCTTCGGTTGTCAATTTTTTTTCGGCAGAATCCGAGGATTCCGAAGAATCTGAAGAGGATCCCTCGTCTACGGCTTTTGTAATTGTGTAAACTGCAGATGATGTTGTTACCAAAACAAAAACAGTAAGCAAAAGATGTTTTTGTACTTTTTCAAGTATTTTTTTCATATCGATCATAAATATTTATTCCTCCCCCGTAAAATTATATCTAATATATTCTCACAATATTAACTGCTTTGCAATATATTTTATTCACTAAGCGCTAAACTTTAGTGCTATATACCAAAATTATTACGCTTTTGAAACAACTCCTTTATATCTAAAAGATTTTACATTGAACATATTTCTATGCACTTAAGCTCGGTTCTTCCGTCATTGAAATAAAATCTTATAAAGTAATTTTCCATTATATACTTATCTGAAGGAACGCTCTCGGTCTTGTTTATGTTTATAGAAAGATGTTTAAATACAGTTTTATAGTAATTCGGGCAACTGTAATTTATAGAGGAAAATGTTTCTCCCATAACCTTTCTTCTATCCACGGCGCTACTCTTTGCGCCAAGACCCATAAACTCTTCTTTTACTCCCAAAATAATTTTTTCGCAAACGTACTCACCTTTTTCGGTATCTACTTTAAATACCATCGAAGCGTCCATTCCAAGATAGGTAAGTATCAGTTTTCCGTCTTTTTCGGCTCTATAACTCTCTTTGCCAAATTCATCTGTAAATTTATCGGGTTTTTCGCCGAGGTATGCAATATAATCTATGCTGTCACCTCTAAAGTTTCCGCTAAATTTCTGAGAGCCGAGTTTATCGTAAGAAGTGCCCTCTCCTTGTTTTTTACCATTTGAAAAAGCACCTTCATAAACCACAACCGATGTGTTTATGTCATAAAGCTTTCCTTTTCCGTCATAAAGTCCATTTTTAAATTCTCCGCTATATTGCAAAGAGCTTGTGCCTACATCGTATAGATTTCCTTCTCCGCTATATTTACCATTTTCAAAAGTTCCGGAATAGAGTAATCCTCCGTTTAAGTAAAGTTTACCCTCTCCTCCGTAAGTTCCATCTTTAAAATCACCTTCGTATAAAATGGTTTCGCCATCATCACCATATTCAACGCCTTTGCCGTTTCGGACGTCGTTTGCATATTCGCCATAATATCTTCTGAGCTGAGTAACCGGATCGTACTCAACACCGGTACCGCCACGCATTCCAACCATAAAATGGCCGATATAAATAGTTTTTCCGAGATTATTAAAAAGCTTTCCTTCGCCTTCATAGTTGTTATTATCAAATTCGCCCTGATAAACCTTTATCCCTTCAGAATTATAAAGCTCACCCTGGCCGCTATATTTTCCGCTTACAAAATTTCCTTTATAAATAAGATCCCCTGTTGGGCTATACTGCGTACCTTCCCCATGAGCAAGCCCTGTTTCCATATATCCTTCATATACCAAAACTCCGTCTGTATCGTAGACTCTAGCCCTACCGCTAAATTTTTGATATCTGTCACTATCTATTCGTATATTAGCCGTCCAGAGTCTTCCATCTGCCCAGGGATATGCGTAGTTTACGAAAAGATAACCCAATGCTCCGATAACAGCCAAAGAAATAATTGCAAATTTTTTGGATACATATATACCTAAAAATCTCCAATAATCTTTTTTGCTCTTTGGATTTTTGGTTATAGTACGAACAAACTTATGAAGCTTTTGCTGCACAAACTGCGCAATTCGTGACCCTATATTTTGTGCCTGCAATAAAAATGTGTTAATGGTAGAAACTTGCGACTGAATAAAAGAAGCAATCCTAGAAAGTACCTCACCAAAAATTCCCATAAATTTATTTCACCTTATTTCAATTGAAAATATAAAGTTAAAAACATATCATGAAAAACAGTAAACACTAGAACATATCAACTTTGCTGTAATTCCTATAAACATAGACCCAATTTGCAAACTACTGCAGACAATACTTTCAAAAAATCCCGGCTTCTAAATCCTTTTTATCAAACGCAAAAATCATTTTGTTTTACCCATATCTATAATATAAAAACACCAATCTTCCTTTTTAAACAGAACAAATATTTATTTTAAAGTAGATAGTAACACTTTGCTTTTGATTTGTAAACTACTTTTGCTCTTTTTCTATAATTAACCGCTTTTTTGTTTATAACTTTCAAAAAACAAAACTTAAAAACCTTTGTAAGTACCCCTCAGATATGTTTTTTAAAACACCATAAATATCTAAGGGGTAAGGCGCAAACACGAAACTATCGCTATTTTTGAAAATCTGATTTTTTAAATTATATATCCTGTAAATCCTTTTTTATTATTTTGTCCTTC
>CAJLZR010000012.1 GCA_905211185.1 uncultured Oscillospiraceae bacterium
ATTTGCTTCTTAAAAAATATTTTATTTTGAAAGGTAGGTAATTATTATGCCAGAGAAAACATTATTTTTGTGTACTAAGAAAAGTTCCGCGGCGGATAAAAAAGGATTAAAAACAAGAGGACGAATGGATTTCGGCGATGATAAGCTTTATTTTTCAGTTACATGTACGGATGAAGTGCCTCTTGATGAAGAACGCTGGAAATTGTGGAAGGATCATTTAAACTACGTGTGCAAGGGATTTAAGAGTTTCCTTAAGGGTTGCGGCTTGTGCCCTGATGGGGTATCATTGCGTGACATTGGAAAAAATTTGGATAGTAAAGTAGTAGGATTGCTCGGATCTTCTTACAACAAGGGTTGGGAAGGCAAACCGCTAGAGTGTAGAGTGTATTTAACACTTGGTTTTAAACGCGAGATAAGTGGTAAAGATATTGGTAAGCAAGCTGTAAATTATTTTGATAGTTTAAGCTTAAGTGCCATTCTTGAAGATGATGATGTCAATGTGCTAGCGGAGATGAAAGAAGAAAATTATACGTTGACAAATGAAACTGTGGATAAGTTACTTGAACCTGGCTTTCATAGTTGTGTGAAAGTTGATAAAGCGATAGGAGATCTTAATAGTGAATTTGTCGAACAACGGAAGTTTTTCGAAACGCTGTTTAAAAACAGTTTGAGTGGGTTAAAATCCAATCTTTCATAATTGAGTTTTATTGGTTTAAAAATTTTATTTATTAAAATATGAAAAGTTTTATGTAGCGACCGTTTAATGCGGTCGTTTTTACTTTTTAAATTTTTTATTTAATTTTATGTCCGCCAAAAAGTAGAAACAAAGAAATATAAGGGCTATACTGCCGATTGGTGTGGAGCTTGGCTTTATTGATAATTGAGTTTTGCTTATAGTGGAAAATGTAGGGTAAGCAATTGGGAAAAAGTGTGTAACCGCATAAAAAACTAAGGCAGAAAGAATTCCGTTTATAAATCTAAATATGCAAAACTGTGAGTATTTAAAGTTAGTTTCTTTGAGGATTGCGGCAATTTGTAAATGTGTGCATATGCCGCCATACCCTATCCCAAAAGCCATAATCCAGTATGGCGCCGAGCTTTTGGCCGCGTATATACAGCCGTATGTTACTTCCAAAAATGAAGTTAAAATAGTTTTTGATATGTTTTTTGGTACGTAAAAGAGCATTTCATTGTATATAAATTCAAATATATTAAAGTTTTCAAGTATGCCTATAAATGCAATAAATATGATAACAATTCCGCACATTTGTATTATTGATTCGCAGCCTGAAGCAACCGAATTTACAAACGCTTCCCGGATTTTAATTTTTTTATTATTTGATGGACTAGCTAAGAAATAAAATGTTTTTTTAGATATCCTTGATTTTGCCGCACAAACAATCCCTATTAAAAGCGCCAACATTATTTGAATTAAAAATATAATTAATCCGATCATTTTATTATTTAGCAGTGTGCTTCCAAGCATGTTTACCGTAAAAGCGGGGCCTGAGTTTACGCAAAAACACATCATTCGGTTCAGCTGCTCTTTGTTTATTTTTTTATTTTCGTATAATGCTTTGACGCTTTTTGCTCCAACCGGATAGCCACCTATAAAACTCAAAATAATTGCAGGATAAGTGTAACCCGGTAGATAAAATAATTTTTCCGTAATTTTTGCAAGAAGTCGGTTTGGACTTTCAAA
The DNA here is from genome assembly GCA_905211185.1 of uncultured Oscillospiraceae bacterium. Next base: position 1,703 of record CAJLZR010000012.1, read on the forward strand.
AATTCCCGAATATGCCGTAAAAGGAGCTATTATCATAAAAGGTAGTAGTGATGGAACCAGCGTGCCTACGCAAAGGCTTATTCCATGCCGTATGCTTTGAGCGGTGATTTCCGATTGGGTAAGCAAGATATAACAAAGAATTCCCAAGAATATTTTTAAAAATAAATTTTTTAAGCTTTGTGGGGTATATTTCATATTAGATTTGAAGCTTAAAGAAATAGATTTCACGGCTTATTCACCCTTTCCATAAATGTATATGCACGTTTTAGTGATTTTTGCATTTTTAAAGTCATAGTAATTTATAGTATCGGATTTTGGCTGAGGGTGAATAAAATTGATTTTTCAAGATGAATCAAAATATAAAAAAATTAAAAAACATTCCGGAAAAATTGGCGATTTGGGATTCAGTGGAGTGGCGCTAAAAAACATGCTTTCACCGGTTCACCTGGATATTAAAAGTAATCGAGAGGTGATAGTGGAGGGGTGCAATACAATTGAGGAGTATGACGAAAATATTGTTAAAATAAAAACGCCTAAAATGGGCATATCTTTTTTCGGGAAAAATCTTGAAATAAAGTGCATGAGCGTAGATTCTTTGGTCGTAGAGGGGATAATATCTTCGATAGAGTTTGGCGAAGAATAAAGAAGGTTTTTTGGATTGGAGCTACATTGGATATATTGAGGCGATTTTTTTGGTCTTAAATTTTTTAAGGTGGATTTCGGGGTATGTTTCGTTCGAGGTGGTTGGAGGATACCCGGAAAAATTTATAAATCTTTCCGTTAAAAATAATATTAATTTTTGGGATTTAAAAAGAATTGGAGCGGATTTTAAAGCAAAAATCAAATCCGGGGATTACAAAAAACTTCATTCTTTAGCCCGCCTTTCAAATTCTAAGGTTAGACTTTGTGGCAAGCACGGTCTGCCGTTTTTTATGTTTAAGCATAGAAAAAGGTGGGGAGTGGTTGTAGGGCTTTTGGTCTTTACAGCTGTTTTATACTTTTTTTCGTTATATATTTGGAATATAAAAATTGTTGGTAATTGCGAGCTTAGTAGTGATGAAATTATTAATACTCTGGATTCTGCGGGATTATCCGTAGGAACTTTAAAAAGCCGAATTGTTCCTTCGGAAATTGAAGAATTTACAATGTCGCATATTGGGAAGATATCATGGATGTCGGTTAATATTGAGGGCAGTACAGTTAGTGTTGAAATAAAAGAAAAGGTAGATAAACCGGAGATACTTAAGCAAGGCGAATTTTGCAATATTGTTGCGGCACAAGATGGACAAATAGAAAGGCTGGAAACCTACCAAGGAACGCCAACAGTTTCGGCGGGAGATGTGGTTACGAAAGGTCAGTTACTTATTAGCGGAGTTAGTGAGGAGGCGGATCTTAAAAGTAGGTTTTCAAGTGCTGAGGGAAAAGTTTTTGCCAAAACTCGTGAAAGTATAGTTGAAAAAATACCGCTTCACTGCGTAAAAGCTGAAGATACAGGAAAAATTTTAAAAAACTTTAGAATAAAACTTTTTGGTTTGGAGATCCCTCTGTGGAATTGGAATAGGGAAGATGAAAATTTTCGTAAAGAAATTTTTCTTGATACGTGTAATGTTTTTGGAATAGATTTGCCGATTAAAGTTTATAAGGAGTTTTTATATGAACAAAAACTAAGTGACGGTAGCCTCGATTTAGAAGGAGCACGTATGCAAGCAGATGAAAAAATTTCAGAAAAAGAGCAGACTTGGTTTAAAGATGCAAAAATATTGGAAAAGAATGTAAAAGAAACAAAAACCGATGATGAATATATATTGGAAGTAACGTATACTTGTATTAAAGATATAGGCAAGCAGGAGAGAATATCATTTGAGTAAATAAAATTTGTTTATATTATCCGAATTTTTATTGCGCAGACGCAAAGGTTTTTAGATGATAAGTATTTGACAATAAATTAAAAAAGTTTTATAATTAGTATTTGTAGAATGTTCTGTAAATGTTCAGTCGGTAATTGTGCGTTTTGATTTCTTTAAACAAAACAAAAAGTATAGTTGCTTTTTGTGGGTTATTTGGCCCCAAAATATCGAAAATGTGTTTTACATATTAACGTCATGTTTGATAAGCAATAAAAATTTGTGTGTTTTTTGAATTAAATCGTAACTCCGATTTAGCTAAAGTTGGTTTTTATTTTTTAGGAAGGATGGAATTTATGGTCGTAGACAAAACTCGCGTAATAATAGTAAACAGACAGAAAGAGGTAAAGATACCAACAGGCATCCGCATGCTTATAAGAAGATGCTGCAATGCGGTTTTAAAATTGGAAAATTTTAAGGGTTCGGCAGAAGTCAGCGTTACTTTGGTAGATAATCCTTACATACAGAGTCTTAACAAACAGTACAGGAATAAAGATGTTCCAACAGATGTTCTTTCTTTTCCCATGGGTAAGGACGGAAAATATGAAATCGACCCCGAAACCAATGCGCAAATTTTGGGGGACATAGTAATTTCCATGGAAAAAGTTGTTGAGCAGTGTGAACTTTATAGCCACACAATGAGAAGAGAAATAGCAGCTTTAACCGCTCACGGACTTCTTCACTTGCTTGGTTATGATCACGAAAAAGGCGGACTTGATAAGATGCATATGAAGGAACGCGAAGAGAAAGTTTTGGATTTACTTGGATTTTCTAACGCAGTTTCATATTTAAATGCAAATTAGTATGAATATACTAAAGATTTTCAAGAGCTTTAAAAATGCTATAAACGGCATAACTTATACGTTAAAAAACGAGCGACATATGAGGTTTCATATTGTCGCTTCTGTTGCTATTTTGGTGCTTTCCCTATTTTTTAAGTTAAATGCCGAAAAATATTGCATCTTATTTTTAACAATGGCTTTCGTGATCATTTCCGAATTTTTTAATACGGCTATTGAAAACGTGATTGATATAGAATCCGAAAATTATAGTGTCGTTGCAAAAATTGCAAAAGATGTGGCGGCGGGTGCGGTATTGGTGGCTGCTATATTTTCCGTTTTGGTTGGAATATGTTTGTTTCATGATATGTATTGTTATATCAATATGTTTTTGTTTTTATTGCTCCACCCCGTTTGCTTGCTGGGTTTAGTTTTATTTGGTATTTTGAGTTATTTTTATGTTGTATGGGGCCCTGTGGAAATTAAAAATAAAATAAAAAAAGTTGTGCGAACTTTAAAAGGAAAAAGTAAAACTTAAGGTGGGAAATTTCAGTTGAATAAGCCTTTGGAAACTAAGTCTTTGTTTGTTTCGATAGTGGGTAAACCTAATGTGGGTAAATCGTCTTTAATGAATATGTTGGTTAATTCCAAGATTTCTATTGTGTCGCCTAAACCGCAGACTACACGTGGTAAAATTCTTGGTATTCTGACGTTTGATGATACGCAATTGGTGTTTATAGATACGCCGGGACTTTATAAGCCGAAAAATAAACTTGATAGGTATATGATTTCGGAAATCAATAGTTCCTTTTCAGGCGCTGAGGCGTGCATGCATGTTATCGAGGCCGGAAAAGAGGTAACTGATTTTGATTTGGAACTTATAAAAAAGTTTGAAAAACTAAATATACCCATAATTTTAATAATCAATAAAATAGATCTTATTTCGGATAAATCTTCTATTATGGAGCAGATTAAAAAGCTCGATTCTTTATTTAATTATAGCTCCATTATTCCTGTTTCTTCCAAAACGGGAGATGGGCGAGAAGAGATTATAGAGGAACTGACGAAGCTTGCGCACAACTCTGTGTTTTTCTTTCCGGAAGATGATATTACCGACCAAAGCGAACGAACTATGGTAAGCGAAATGATACGGGAAAAGTTACTTAGATTTTTAAATCAAGAATTACCTCACGGAACGGCAGTGGTTATAGAGAGTTTTCATACGCGAGAAGATGGAATCACGGATATTTCTGCAACCATATATTGCGAGAAAGAAAATCATAAACGCATGATAATCGGTAAAGGCGGTGCTATGCTCAAAAAGATAGGCTCTGCTGCAAGAAATGAACTGGAAGGAATGCTTGATAGAAAAATTAACCTTAAGATTTGGGTTAAAATAAAAGAAAATTGGCGAAATAGCGACTTTTTACTAAACAATTTAGGCTACGAGATAGAAAACAAAACAAAATAAATTTACATAATATATAGAGTATAGAAAATTTATAATACTTATTTTATTTTGTTTTTATGTGGTATAATAGATTTAATATAAACTAAAATCAATTAGGTATGAATAAATTTATATGAGGTGAGTTGTTATGGATAGCAATAAATTTTTGGATAAATTTATGAGTAATGGAAATATGGAGGATTATTTAGCATATAAATCAAACGTAACAGGACAAACTATTGACATACCGAGTGCTGATATAAGTAATATTTTGGGAGCACGTGATGAAGATAAATTTAAATGGTTTGATACTCCGGGAAGCGGATTATGGAGAAAAAGATAAGATCATAAACGTTTTAACCGGTTCAAACGGAATTATTTCTGCAATAGTGAAAGGCGCAAAGAGCGCTGGGAACAAAAAATCTTCCATGGTACAGTGTTTTGCTTATGGGGATTTTTTGTTGTATGCAAGAAAAAATGGTTATGCTTTGTATGATTTCGAGATAAAGGAACTTTTTTGGGGCATAAGGGAAGATCTATATAATCTTTCTCTTGCACAATATTTTTCTCAGCTATGCTTTGCGTTTTCGCCCGACGAAAGTAGCTCAAGCGAGCTACTGCGGCTTTTGCTTAATGTTTTGTTTTATATTTCCAACGGTAAAAAAAGTTTGGAAGTTTTAAAAGCTATTTTTGAACTGAGAGGCTGCTCGATATGTGGGTATATGCCTAATTTGACCGGGTGCGTGCATTGTAAAAAATATGAATCTTCAAAGATGTACTTTTCGCCCGAAAACGGCGTGCTAATTTGTGGTGACTGCCTTAAAAAAACCTTAGAATCTCAAAGGTTTACGGCTGATTTTTTAAGTGAAGCGAGTTTAGCAGCTCTGAGACATATTGTTTATTCGGATTTTAATAAGTTATTTTCTTTTAGCGTTTCAAAACCTATTGAAAAAGAGCTTGAATATATTTCGGAAAAATATGTTCGTTGCCACCTGGGTTCGAATTTTCGGGCGCTTGATTTTTATAAAAGTTTATTTTCAAATTAGTTTATAAACTGTAATAAATTTAATATTTTAGATACAAGAAAACAGGTTGCAAATCCCAGTAAAGTGGGGATGAGGCAAGAAATTATTGCCCAGCTTAAGCTGCCTGTTTCTTTTTTTATGGTCCAGCAAGTTGTTCCGCATGGAAAGTGCATTAACGAAAATATTATTACGCAAATGGCGGTTATATAGTTCCAACCGTGTGAGGATAAAATTCCATAAAGCAAGTTCGGACTTTCAATTTCGGTAAGACTTCCGCTACACATGTATCCCATTATTATAATAGGTAAAACGATTTCATTGGCGGGAAACCCAAGTATAAAAGAAAGTAATATAATTCCGTCCATGCCAATAGCTTTTGCAAATGGATTCAAAAAATTGGCGCAATACATTAAAATACTGAGGTTCCCTATTTTTATGTTTGCCATAAGCCATATTATAAGACCGGCGGGAGCGGCAACAGCTATTGCTCTGCCCAAGACGAATATAGTTCGGTCGAAAATCGACCTTACCAATATTTTACCTATTTGAGGCTTTCGATAGGGAGGAAGTTCCAATATAAATGACGATTGTACGCCTTTTAGTATTGTTAAAGATAAAATTTTTGAAACAAGAAAGGTAAAAAGTATTCCTAAAATTATAACCGATGTAAGTATGGCGGCTTTTAAAAAAGATTTCCCGAAAATAAGATTTTCATTTATAAAAAATATTGAAATAAGTGTAATAAGTAAAGGGAATCTTCCGTTGCAAGGTACGAAATTGTTGGTTAAAATCGCAATCAATCTTTCTCGTGGAGAATCTATTATTCTGCACCCCATTATTCCGCACGCATTACACCCAAAGCCCATACACATTGTCAGAGCCTGTTTCCCATGAGCTCCGGATTTTTTGAAAATATTATCGAGGTTAAATGCAACTCTCGGTAAATAACCAACGTCTTCTAAAATTGTAAATAGCGGAAAAAATATTGCCATGGGAGGAAGCATTACGGAAACAACCCAAGCTAAAGTTCTGTAAACTCCGAGTATGAGCATTTCATAAATCCATGCTGGAGAGCCTAAATGCACCATAAAATCCAGCATTTTATCTTGAAGCCAAAACAGCCCGGAGGCAATAACTTCCGAAGGATAATTGGCTCCGCTTATTGTAATCCAAAATATGCCCAAAAGCATTATTATCATTATCGGAAAGCCCGTAATTTTAGACGTCAAAATTTTATCTATTTTTCTTTCTGTGCTGTCGTATCCGCTTTCTTTGTGTTTTACGCAAAGTTTATATATTTTTTCAGAGCGATTGATTATGCACTTGGCGATATTATCTTGAATATCCTTAAGATCTAGATTTTTGGATTTTAATTTTTTTTTCTGCATTTCTAAAAATTCGGAAAGCTCAGTAAATTTAGTAACATCAATATTTGATATTTTTTTTTCTTGGGTATGCTTTTTTAAAACTTTGCAAAAATTTTCATTGTTTTCTAAAAGCCTTAGGCTTAGCCATCTTGAATTTATTTTTTGCGGGAAAATTTTTTTAACTTTTTTCTCGATATTTTTTATTGAATGCTCGAGTGTTTCGTTGTAATTAGTTTTTATCGTGAAAGTTTTTAATTTATTATAGGATATTTTATATATCATATCCTTTAATTCTCCGAGCCCTTTCTTTTTTCTTGCGTTTGTAGCAACCACGGGTACGCCCAATTGCATTGATAATTCATCTATATCGATTTCTATTTTTTTTCTTTTGGCTTCGTCTATCAGATTTAAGCATACCACGGCATTTTTGGTTAGTTCCAATATCTGAAGTGCTAGATTTAGATTTCTTTCGATGCATGTGGCGTCTAAAATGATTATTACCGCATCAGGATTTTCAAAACATATAAAATCTCTCGCAATTTCTTCTTCAGGGGAGTTCGAAATTAGCGAATAAATGCCGGGAATATCTACCAATTTAAAATTTTTATCTTTGTGTTTGAATATACCCGTTGTGCAAGCAACGGTTTTTCCGGGCCAGTTTCCTGTGTGCTGGTTCATGCCGGTAAGTGCATTAAAAACGGTGCTTTTCCCGACATTCGGATTCCCTGCTATGGCGATTTTTTTAAATTTTTGTAATTTATCTATCTTAGTTGAAATTTTGGACTTCCTTGCTTTTGTTTTAAAATTTTTTGTAAATTTCATTTGCAAGGTCAACTCCGTAAAGTTATTTATATTCAACTATTATTTTTTGAGCATCTTCATTTCGCACAGCAATTACCGCACCTCGTATCAAATAAGCTATGGGGTTACCGTAAGGGCTTTTTTGAAGGGCTTTAATTTTTGTGCCTATTATTATTCCTAAATCGGACAAGCGTCTTCTTTGTAATCCGCTACATCTTATGGCTATAACACTAACTTCACGTCCTATTGGCGCTCTGCTAAGTGGCATTATTGTTGTTGTCAATATACTTCACATCCATACCTTTTTTATAGCTTATGAGTTTATCGATTTGGTTGTGAGCGGTGTGTGGAAAATCGAAATAGAAAAACAAGCAAAATATATGTACAAAATAAATAAAATTTATAAAATTACTTGAAAAAAAGAGAAATATACTCTAAAATACTGGTTGGCCAGTTGGATATGATTATATTAGTGGCCCTATTTTAAAAAAATTATATAGGAGGTAGAATTATGAAAACTTTAAAAAAATTAATTAATATTTTTTTTGTTATTTTTTTTGCGTTTCCATTTGGTATGGTGTATGCCGGCGGAAACAATATAATGCATATTGCGGCGCCTGATACACACTCAAGGGGTAGATATTACGTTGCTGAAAGAAGGACTCCTAAAAAAGTTTATGTTGAGGAGAGGTCAGAGGGCACCAACCGAAAAACGCATGGTGCTTTTGTAGAGCGCACGCATTTTGGAGAATATGTGATTTATGACGAGCCGGCTTTTCCCGACGAATTTACACATGTTATCAGGGCGATCGATGCTGATAATTATTTAGTCGGGGTTCATTATCCGCAAGGTCAGATTACTCCGATTTTAAGAATTTCGCGAGGTTCAGGTAAATCTCTTTGGAATATAAAATCGTGCCACATTCTTGGCAGAGTTTGTTTGCCGTCTCCCGAGGTTTACATAGAAGAAACGCCGTATAGCGAAGGTCGTATGATTAAAAGTGCGGTAGATTCACCGGATATTAAAGCAGGAGAAGTTTATAATTTTGTAACCCCCTTAGGTTCATTTGATGAGTTTACGGATATTATTAGTTTTTGCGCCGCTTTTTTATTTAAATAGATGACATTTTTTCTAACGTGCTTATTTCTTTTGAAAGAGGGTAATTTTTGTGAAATTGTTTAATCGATATCTAAGATTGTTACCTTTTTGTTTTCCTTTTTGTTGTTATCAACTTCATCTTTAACACACGCTATAAACGTGGACGTGGTAGGCAGCGCCACGGATACTTATAGTTATACGTCGCCTGTCTACACGGTTTCGTGCGATGGTCATGAACAAAGCGATATTGTGGATATTGATTGCATGTGGGGAAAATGTACAGTGCGGCGTGAAAGTCTTGGATATTACGTGGTTAGAATACCTCGTTCGTGTGCGGACACAGTATGCCGAATTATTGAAGATGGCGGCGCCGGCTGTAAAATAAAGGTGGATGAACCTTCCGAATGTGCCTGCAATGAATGGCGTGTAGAAAAACGAGAAAGCGGCCGTTGTTGGGTGCTCGCTTTATACGGTTCAAGTGGTGCGCGCTGCGGGTACAGCAGTTTATTCGATTATTAATACGGATACAGGCATTGCCATGTTTAGAATTTACTCAGACGGAATAACTTACACAATGAAAAGTGTAGCTACGCTTTCGGAGGAAACTGATTACGCAAAGTTTGAAGTCAAAGACGGGGAGCAAGTTATAAGTATCTCGGATGCGGGTACATGGGGGCAGCGTTTTACTGTAAAACAAGAGAAAATAAGAATAAATCGATATGGCATTTGTTACGATACCGAAAGCGGCAAATGGCAAGAAGATTCTGCCGTAACTATCCGCGGTGGCGATTATGCCGATATCATGTCGGTTGTATTTTTGCTGGCAGGAACTATTCTAAAGTAAGTATTTTTCTGGTTAAAAATGGTAAATTTAGCAGTTGTTTTTAATATGAAAAAAATAATTTTATAATACCACTTGAAATATAATATAAAATATGGTATAACGTGGTAGTAAAGCGCTTTAGAAAATAAAAATTCATACGGAGAGGAATTTTATTTATGAAACTTTTAAAAAATTTAACAAAAGTAGTTTCGGTG
>CAJLZR010000013.1 GCA_905211185.1 uncultured Oscillospiraceae bacterium
GTTGAAAATCAGGTTTTCCGCGGCAAAGAGTCCCGGGAGAAGGAAAAAGAGAAAAAGGCTGGGGGATTGAAAAAACATTCAGAGAGGGACAGAAAAAACAGCGGCTTGATGATTTGTTTTTCTACTTTATTGATTTGGCAAAAAAACTAAAGCCAAAAGTTATTGTTGCCGAAAATGTTAAGGGATTGATATTTAAAAAAGCCAGAGGATATGTAAATGAAATTCTCAAACGCTTTGACAAAGCCGGATATGATGTTCAAATTTTTCTTTTAAACAGTGCAAAAATGGGAGTTCCGCAAAGGAGAGAACGAACTTTTTTTATTGCAAGAAGAAAAGATTTGAAGTTTCCAAAAATGGTTCTTAATTTTAGTGAAAAGCCGATTACTTATGGTGAATTTAAAGATACAAATTTCAAACTGCTTCATAGAGGAACTGATGAATATAAATATTGGCATCTAAAAAAATCATCCGACACGTCACTCAGAGATGCGATACTTAGAGAAACAGGCAAAAACAAAAGGTTTAATGAGAAATACATCAAAGATAATATGGTTTGCGGAACTATCGTATCGAAAGGGAAAATTTTGAGATTTGATTTTCCGGCAAAAATAAGTAACAAAGATATAATTACGATTCAGACGTTCCCCCAAGATTACAATTTTTGCGGTCAAAACGTTCAATATGTTTGTGGGATGAGCGTTCCGCCGATAATGATGAAAAAACTTGCAGAGCAAATTTATTTGCAAATATTTAAAAACATGAGGTGAGATATTGTCAAAAATAGATTTAAATAAACAAGCACAAGAAATTCTTGAAATTGCCGAAAAACACGGTGTTGAACAGAATTTCTTTTTTCTTACGACTTTTAAGCGTTATCAGGTTCAAATCGGGATATTAAATGACTTAGAAAAAACAATCCGAGAAGAAGGAACTTTAGTTACAAAAGAATATGTCAAAGGGCGGAAAAATGTATATTCGCACCCCGCAATCTCGGACTATAACCGAACAACCGACAGCGCCAACAAAACAGTTGTAACGCTTATGAAAATAATTACAACACTTAGGGACCGTCAAGACGATGACGAGCCTGATCCACTCTTAGAAATACTTAGCGGAAGGAGTGTGAAAATAGATTGAAAAGTATATAAATAACAAAGCGTATGAATATGCGAAAGGAGTTATAAATGGTGAAACCTCTGCCCCTCGATACGTCATAAAGACGTGCCAAAACTTTATAGATATTTGCGAAAATAAATCGGACAAATATTTTTTTGATATTTCAAAATTTGAAAAAATAGAGAACATATTAAAGCTTCTTGTTATGCCAAGAGGTCTTAAAGTCGGTAAAAGCATTTACGAATGTTCATGCGGCTATCAATGGCTTTTGTATGCCTCCGCTCTTTGCGTGGTATATAGAGATAATCCAAATAAAAGAAGATATGAAACTGTGATACTCGAAGTCGGAAGAAAAAACTTTAAGACTTTCACTATCGCAACGATTTTCGTACTTCTTTTTTTGTTGGAACCAAAGTTTTCTAAATTTTATTCGGTAGCACCCGACGGAGCACTTTCAAGAGAAGTCAAAACGGCAATTGAAGAAATTTTAAAAAGTAGCCCTTTTATTTACCAAAATAAAAATCGTTATAGATTTAAGATTTTGCGTGATTATATTGAGTTTCTGCCAAACGAAAATAAGTATATTCCGCTTAACTATTCAAATTCAAGAATGGACGGAAAACTCCCGAATGTGTTTTTGGCGGACGAAGTCGGAGCACTTCCGAACAGCTATGCAGTTGAAGCCATGAGGTCAGGACAACTTAATATTTTAAATAAGCTCGGCTGTATTGTTTCAACAAAATATCCGACAGCGAACAATCCTTTTGAAGATGAAGTTAATTATGCCAAGAAAGTTTTAGACGGAGTTCAAAAAGATGAAACCGTCTTTTCTTTACTTTACGAACCTGACAACACAGAGCTATGGACAAATGATGACATGATTTTAAAGCACGCAAACCCCGTCGCCCTTGAAATTCCTGAGATTTGGGAAGATTTAATCAAGAAAAGAGCAAGAGCAATTTCGGTGGAATCTGCGAGAGAAAACTTTTTAACTAAGCACTGCAACATTATTTATCAAGGCTCAGGCACCGAAAGTTTTATTGATATAAAAGACCTTCAAAATTGCCGAGTAAACAAAATTGATTGGAGCGGTCGAGAGGTGTATATCGGCGTTGACTTGTCAATGAGCAACGATAATACAGCAGTTGCAATTGCAAGCGAAGAAAACGGGAAAATACTTGCCGATGTGATTTGCTTTATACCGGAAGGAAGACTCGAGGAAAAAAGCAAATTTGAAAGGCTTGATTATCGCAGATTTATTCGGAGCTTTAAATGTATCGCTTGCGGAAATAAAACCATTGATTATGGAGTCGTTGAAGATTTTGTATTTGGAATTGAAGAAAAATACAAAGTAAAAATTAAAGCAATCGGGTTTGATAGGTACAATGCCATAAGTTCGGCTCAGAAATGGAACCGAAAATATAACACAGTAGAAATAAGACAACACAGCGACACACTTCACCCACCGACAAAACTTTTATCCGAGAAAATAACAAACGGCGAATTTGAGTATGAGAAAAACACCTTGCTTGAAATAAATTTCGAAAATGCAAGGTGCACTTATGACACAAATATGAACCGCTATGTTACCAAGAAAAAATCAAACGGAAAAGTTGATATGGTTGTAGCGCTAATTAATGCCGTATATCTACTTCAGCAAGATGTAATTTTTGATGACACAGGCTGGGCGGTACAATTTTAAATTTAATTATCGTTTGGCAATTCTATCTCACCGTTCGATTTTTCAAATTCTCTTATACATTTCTGGATCAAATAAATAATTTGCCCATTGGCTGACCTACCTTCAAATTTAGAAATGTAGTGTAGCTTAAAATGTAATTTCTTATCGATTCTTATGCCAATGTGTTTGTCTTTTTCCAGTTTCAATTATATCACCTCATAATGTACTTAATTAGTTTGCCCGTCAAGTTGATTTTAAGTACAAAACGAGATAATATGTTGTCAGTGTACTTGATTTAAGTACACTAAATTTTTAAAGAGGTGATAACTATTAAAATCGCAATAATAGGGTCAAGAAGTTTAGTAGATGTAGAAATATCAAAATATATCCCCGAAAATGTAAGGGAGATAATATCGGGTGGGGCTATCGGTATTGACACTTTAGCCGAAAAAGTGGCAGACGAAAGGAGAATATCAAAATCAATTATTCGACCCGAATATGATAAATACGGCAAAAAAGCTCCGCTCATAAGAAACAAAGAAATTGTGGAAAGAGCGGATTTTGTTATTGCGTTTTGGGACGGAAAATCGAGAGGCACAAAATTTACAATCGACTATGCAAAAAAGCTAAATAAGAAAGTTAAAATCTATGTTAAAGGAGGCACAAGTTGAAATTTTTTAATTTTAGAAACAAAAACCAAGAGCAAGAAAACGAAATAAGACAAAGCGATGATTTAATTTTAAAAAGTTTTTTAAGCGAAGATACGATTTCCGAGCGTGAAGCAATGAATATTCCAGCCGTTTCAAAATGCGTTAACTTAATTGCCGATACAGTTTCGATGATTCCGATAAAACTATACAAAGAGGAAAACGCGGGCGGAAAAAGAAAAACTGTTGAAGTGGAAGACGAGCGGTGCGACTTATTCAACCTTGATACAAAAGATACGCTCGACGGCGTGCAGTTTAAAAGAGCGTTGGTTCGTGATTATCTGCTTTTTGGAGGTGCTTATGCGTATATCAAAAAGCGACGAAATACAGTAAAATCACTCAATTATGTGAGTTTTGAAAATGTTCATATAATAGAAAATTTTGACCCGATTTTTAAAGACTACAATATTTTAATAGGCGGTCAAAGTTACAAACCTTTTGAGTTTTTAAAGGTGCTCAGGTCAACAAAAGACGGAGCAAACGGACTCGGAATTATAAACCAAAATCAAGAACTTTTAAAAGTTGCATACTTAACGCTTAAATTTGAACAAAGTCTTGTTTCTACGGGCGGAAGTAAAAAGGGCTTTATCAAATCAGAAAAGAAAATCACAAAAGAAGCAATGGACAGTTTAAAAAGGGCGTGGCGTGAGCTTTACTGCAACACGGAAAACAATGTGATAGTTCTTAATGATAATCTTGATTTTAAAGAGGCAAGCAATACCTCGACCGAAATGCAGCTTAATGAAAACAAAAATTCAATAAACAATTCTATCTTGGATATTTTTGGAGTACCAACAGATTGGAACTGGGAAACATTTATAAAAACAGCGGTAATGCCGATTTTATCAGCCATAGAATGTGCGCTTAACAGGGACTTACTTCTCGAAAAAGAGAAGAAGTCCTTATATTTTGCGTTCGATACCAAAGAAATCACTAAGGGAGATATAAAAACACGCTTTGAGGCTTACAAAACGGCGCTTGACGCAAATTTAATGCAGATTGATGAGTGCAGATATATGGAAGATTTGGAACCTTTGGGATTAAACTTTATCAAATTAGGATTACAAGATGTGCTTTTCAATCCGCAGACAAAGGAAGTTTACACACCGAACACAAACAAAGTTACAAATATTTCAGACACGGGAGGTGAAAATTTTGAGAATAGAAATCAGAAATAACAGCGTTTTACTTGACGGGTATGTCAATGCGGTTGCAAGAGATTCAAGACCTATGCTTGATGAAAACGGCGAAAAATTCGTGGAACAAATAACGCCGAAAACATTTCAGAGAGCAGTGGAAAAAAGTGATGATATTTTATGCCTTTTAAACCACGAACCAAGCCGCAAACTCGGAAGTACAAAGGAAGGAAACATCGAACTTTTTGAAGATAATATCGGACTTCGAGCAATTTGCAAGATTACAGACAGCGAGGTGATTAAAAAAGCGAAAGAAAATAAATTGCGTGGCTGGAGCTTTGGATTTGAAGCAGTTAAGGAACACGAAGAACAAGCAAGCGAAAATCTTAAAAGACGGTTTGTCGATGATATGAACTTATTTGAAGTTTCTATAATTGATGACCGCAAAATTCCTTGCTATATCGGAACTTCAATCGAAACTCGAGCAGATAAAAATTCAAAAATAGAATACAGAGGGCGGACAGTGTCCGCTTTTTGTTTCAAGGAAAAACAAATTGATTATTCAAATTACGAAAAAATTTTAAAGGAGATTAAGAACTATGGAACTTAAATATTTAACCGAGCAACGCTCAGAAAACCAAGAAAAAATGCAAAAAATTTTAGACACGGCAAAACTTGAAAAACGTGCGCTAAGCGAAGAAGAAATCGCAAAATTTAACGAACTTAAAAAATTAATTGATGAAATTGATGCAACAATCAAAGCGGAAGATGAAGCGAGAAAAATGGATATGCAAGAAAAAGAAGAAGAAAAACAAACTGAGGAAACCGAAGATTCAAGCAAAGAAGAACGCGCATTTGTAGACTTCATTGTTACAGGTGAAGAAAGAGCAAACAGCCCGGGAATGTCTTATGGCAGTAACGGAGCTATTGTGCCAGTGGCTATCGCAAAAAAGATAATTGAAAAAGTAAAAGAGCTTTCCCCTATTTATGAAAGAGTCGAGAAATTCCACACGAGCGGAACACTTGAAATTCCCGTTTATGATGTGGATTCAGACGCAACAAGTCCGACCGGAGATGTAAATGTCGCATATCAAGGAGATGAATTTACTTCTTTGGTTGCAGGTCAAGGCAAATTTACTTCAGTTGAACTCAAAGGATATTCACACGGCGCTTTATCCGTCATAAGTCGCAAGCTTTTAAATAACACGGATATAGACATAACAAAGTTTTTAACAAACAAAATTGCTCAAGCCTTTGCTGAGTTTTGGGAAAAGGAATTACTCGTCGGCACGGGTTCAACAAACAATCACATGACAGGAGCAATATCCACCACAAACTTAGTCGCAACCGGAAACACGACTTACACAGCCGCAAATGCAGCCAAGATTGACAAGCTCATAGATTTACAACTTGCAGTCCCTCAACAATATCAAAAAAATGCAATTTGGATTATGAACAAAGCTGTATTTACAGAGCTTCGAAAGGCAAAAGACGGGAACGGGAATTATTACATGGCTTACGGAAAAGGCTTAACAGGTGGCTTTGATTGGGAGTTTTTGGGCAGGCCCGTATATATTTCCGAAAATATGCCCGCAGCTACGACCGCAAACAATATCCCTGTTTTATACGGAGATTTTTCAGGTATGGCGATGAAAATATCTCAAGACCTAGAAATTCAGTTAATGCGTGAAAAGTATATTGATAAAAACGCAATCGGGATTGTCGGTTGGGCTGAGTGCGATTCCAAAGTTCAAAACAATCAAATGATTGCAGGTCTTAAAATGGCTGCAAGCGTCTAAAAAGGAAGTGAATTTTAATGTCATATAACGTAAAAAACTACACCGAGCAGGGCGGAGAAACAACGGTAATCGGCGGAACACTTGAAATTAAAGAAGGTGCGTCAGTAACGGGACTTCCGCAAGCAGAAAATCAGGCGGATAGCACAGCGGCAACGATTGCAGACTTAAAATCAGATTTCAATTCTTTACTTTCAAAACTGAAATCATCGGGGCTTATGGGAGATCACGAATCATGATTGTAAGCGAGATAACAGTAAAAAATTTAGCTGATTATTTAAAGCTTGATTTTGAAAGTTTAACCGAAGAAGAAACGGCGGAGCTTAGCACATTTTTAAGCTCTGCCAAAGCCTTTATTTCAGAATATACGGGGCTCAACTTAGAAGAAATTGACGGTCATGAAACTTTTGTAATTGCGGTTTATGTCTTAGTTCAAGATATGTATGACAACAGAAGTTACTATGTAGATAAAAGCAACTTAAATCAAGTAGTGGCGCACATTTTAAATATGCACTCGGTTAATTTGTTATAAATTGGGAGGCACAAAAATGCAAATTAATGCCGGAGTTTTTAATAAGAAAATTCAAGTAATAAGGTACGAAATCACAAAAGATTCCGACGGATTTGAAGCCAAGACGGAAATCACGGTTTTAAACACTTGGGCGCAAGTAACAAATATCAGCGGGACAGAGCTTTTGCGGTCAAATTCGGATTTTTCGGAAGTTAAAACGAGGTTTTTAATACGCTCCTCAAAAACAGAAATCACAAAAGACATGATGATTAAGTTTAAAGGTAATGCGTACAACATAACTTACATTAATGATTATGGCTTTGACAAAAAATATACTGAGATAATTGCAGAGTTGGTGGTTAAATAATGGCAGAGCTTAGTTTTTCTATGGATATAAACTCTATAATTCCCCAAGGCTTGAACGATGAAAATCTCGCACTTGAAATGATTAAAGCGGGTCAAAAAGTTATGCAAAGCTCAATTGCGAGCGCAGCTTCAAAGCACAGAAAAACGGGCAGTATGGCAAGTTCCGTAAAATGTTCTAAGCCGATTATTAATCGCAGCGGAGATGCCGTCGGGAGAGTTAAATTCTACGGAAAAGACAAAAATGGAATGCCAAACTGGTACAAAGCAATTTGGCTTGAATATGGAACCAAACATCAAAGCGCTCAACCTTTTGTCAGACCCGCTATTAAAGGAGCCGAAGGTGGCATTAAATCCGCAATGGAAAAAATATTTAATCAAAAAGTAAGGAGATGAAAATATGTGTGAAGATATAAACGCGAGAGAAAATATATATTCTTTTGTATTTATTAATTACGCGAATTGCCAGCGGGTGCTACCCGCATGAATATAAATCCAATTATAGAAACCGCATTTTCAAATTTTATAGTCGGCGGAAAAGTAATCCCCATTTCATTTTTGAATTATACGGGGACTTCCGATGTTTATCTTACTTATTACACTTGGTTCGATAAACCCGAAAACTTTTATGACGATGAAAATCATGCCGAAATAGCTTTCGGCACGATTGATATTTATTCAAAAGGCAATTTCAAGAATATTTTAGAAGAAGTCAAAACAAAACTAAAAGAAAACGGATTTACGTGGACAGATAACGGCCCTGAAACTTACGAGCAAGACACGGGCTATTATCACGTTCCCGTAAATTTTTGTTATTCGTAAATTTAAGGAGGATTTTTTATTATGGCAGGAATAGGACTCAAAAATTTCAAATATGCAAAGCTTAATTCAGACGGCGCAACTTACGGAACCGTTAAAACACTCGCGGGAGCGATTGAATGCAAAGTAACGCTTGATTTATCGGAGGCTTCGCTTTATGCCGATGACGCACTAAAAGAACAAGTTTCTCTATTTAAAAGCGGCACTTTAACCGCCGGAATAGATGATGACGATGACACAGTATTTGCAGAACTTCTCGGAAAAACAACAGATTCAGGCACGGGGATTGTAACATCAAACACGGAAGATACACCGATATATGTGGGCTTCGGCCATATTATACCGAAGATTGTTAGCGGAGTTAAAAAATACAAGGTAGAGTTTTTCCCGAAAGTTAAGTTTAAGCCGTTTATGGCAGACGCCAAGACAAAAGGCGATAATTTGGAGTTTACCACGCCTTCAGTTGAAGCCACGATTTTCGAAAACGATAATGGCGATTGGGAAAAACACGGAATTTATGCGTCAGAATCGGCGGCTATTTCGGCATTAAATGCTATGTTTACCCAAAGTACAGCCACGCTCCAAATTACAGCGCAACCCCAAGACGCAAGCGTGACAGAAGGCTCTGTTTCGGGGAGCCTATCAGTAACCGCTTCGGCGTCTTCGGGAACAATCAATTACCAATGGTATGAAAACAGCATTTACTCCAATTTAGGCGGTACGGAAATAAGCGGAGCAAATACTTCAAGCTTTACAATCCCTACAACTTTAACCGCTGCAAACAGTCCAAAATATTATTATTGCGTTTTAAGCCATGCAAGCGCACCGAGCGTGGTCACTAATGTTGCCAAAGTTACTATTTCAAGTTAATTGGAGGTAAATTTATGATTGATAAAATCACTTATCTTGAAACCGATTCGGAAAAATTTCCGCTTGCATTTACGCTAAATGTTATGGAGTCTATTCAAGATGAATATGGCACACTTTCGGAATGGTCGGAGCTTATCAGAAACCAAAAAGAGCCAAACATTAAAGCTTTAAAATTCTTTATTACCGAAGCAATCAATGAAGGAATTGACATTGAGAACGAAAAATCAGACGAAAAAAGAGCTCCAATAACCTCAGCTAAAGCAGGGCGAATTATGACCGAAATTGGATTTCAAAAGGTCGCTAAAACTATAAACAAAATGGTAAGTGAAAGCGTAAAGACAAAAGAAAATTTAAAAAACGTAGAAACCACGAAGAATCCGGCAGTATAATTGATTTTTCGTGGATATTATTTGTCGGAACAAAAATGCTCGGCTTTTCCGAAAAAGAAGTCGGGCATTTTACTCTTAAGAAGTGGGACTTATTATATACGCACTTTAAAACTTATCATAATTTCTGCATATCCAAGCAATTGTTTGCAGAAAAAGAAAACACCACTTACCAAACTTCTGATGAGTGGCTGCCTTAAAACTATTTAAAAAGGTCACTATGAGTGCCTGTACGGACTAAAGATAATATAAGTTTATCTTCGATAAATTGATAAATTAAAAGCCAGTCCGGTTTTATATGGCACTCATAATAATCCGAATAACTTCCCGATAATCTATGCGCGTTATTTTTTATGGGTAAATCTTCGCCATTTGCTAATTTGTTGATCACTTTTTTAAGAAGTGTGATATCACAACCGCGCATTTTCATTTTTTTAAGTTCTTTTTTAAATTTGGAAGTTGGAACTACTTCATATTTCAAGCTAACAACTCCTCAAACATTTTATCTACATCGTTGTAGGTCTTACCGAAATTACCGCTTTTTTTCATTTCCTCTATTTCTTTGATCGCCTCTATGGTTTCGGCATTTGGAACGTGAACTTTAAGTTCAAACGGTATTTTCTGCTCTCTGACAGACTGTTTTAAAAACATATTTATTGCAGTAGTCATGTCTAAGCCAAATTCAGCGAAAAGCTGCTGTGCTTGTTTTTTTGTAGTTTCATCCATTCGGATATTCATATTTACACTTTTTGTAGCTCCCATAGCAAAAACTCCTTTCATAACTATTATATTCACATTATATCATATAGTGCATACATTGTAAACATATTTCTTGGAGGTGAAAATATATGTCAGGAAGTAACACATTCGGCGGAACCATAAAACTTGAGGGCGAAAAGGAATATCGCAGAGCAATATCACAAATAAATTCAGATTTAAAAGTTTTAGCTTCGGAAATGGGAAAAGTAACGGCGGAATTTGGAAAAAACAATAAATCCGCATCTTCTTTATCTTCACAAAGTAAAGTTTTAAATGAGCAAATTAAAAATCAGAAAGAAAAAATCGCCACCTTAAAAGGAGCACTCGCAGAAGCAAGCGAAAAATACGGAGAAAACGATAAACGAACGAACAATTGGAGAACGTCGCTTAACAAAGCAGAAACTGAACTTACAAAAATGGAAAAGAATTTAAGTGATGTAAATTCCGAAATGACAAAATCTCAGTCGCCGCTTGAAAAACTGACAAACAAAATTTCCGAACAGGAAGATGAGCTTAAAGACCTACAGACTCAATATAAAAACGTAGTTTTGGAGCAAGGCAAAAACAGCTCCGAAGCTAAAGAACTTGCGGAACAAATAAAAGACTTAAACGGCGATATAAAAGAGAATAAAAACAAATTAAATGAAGCCGAACAAGCAACAGATGAACTCGGCGATGAAATGGACGATACATCTAAAAAAACAAGTATATTCGGCGAAGTTTTAAAGGCAAATCTTGTTTCGGATATGATAAAATCAGGGCTTTCAAGTATTGCAAACGGTATTAAAAATGTTGCGAATGCGATAACAGACGTAATTTTAAAGCCCGGATTTGACAGAGCTATGAACATAGAGCAAGCTCAGTTTAAATTAAAAGGGCTTGGGCATGATACAGAAACCGTTGACGCAATTATGAAAAATGCTTTGAATTCTGTAAGAGGTACGGCATACGGGCTTGACGATGCCGCCACCGTTGCCGCTTCAGCG
>CAJLZR010000014.1 GCA_905211185.1 uncultured Oscillospiraceae bacterium
CGAAGCGGCAAAAAAAATGGATTTCATCGAAGCGGCACAATATCGGGACGAGCTTATAAAACTAGAAGATTTATATCAAAAAACAACCACGACTACCTGAATTTATGAAAAGTGACACTGAAATAGCCGACAGCACAGTCTTGGAAGAAATAGATACCATAGCCCGCAAAGCGGGTATTCCTGTCGAAAACTTATTCCACTACGGTCCTTATATAGCCAAAGTACCGCTCAAACTTATCGACGACCATAAAGCGAAAAAGAGCCACCTCATATTGGTAACCGCTATTACCGCAACCAAAGCCGGTGTGGGAAAAACGACCGTGAGCATAGGATTGGGCATGGGACTCAACCATATCGGTAAGAAAGCCATCATCGCTTTACGAGAGCCTTCGCTGGGTCCATGTTTCGGGATTAAGGGCGGAGCTACCGGCGGCGGGTACGCACAAGTACTACCTCCCGAAAGAATCAGTCTGCACTTCACCGGAGATTTCCATGCCATTACGTCGGCTCACAACTTAATAGCCGCACAGTTGGACAACTATATTTTCCAGAACCGAGCCGAGGGCAGTGGACTGAAAAACATACTTTGGAGGCGGGTAATGGACATGAACGACCGATCACTAAGGCAGATTGTGACCGGATTGGGGGGACTCAACAACGGGATTCCCACGGAAGCAGGATTCGACATTACTCCTGCATCGGAAATCATGGCGATTCTTTGTCTCTCGAAAGATATGGAAGACATGGAACAACGCATCGGCCGTATCGTCGTTGCACATCGTTATAATGGAGAGCCGTTCACGGTAAACGATTTGGGTATCACAGGCCCTGTGCTCGCCTTGTTACGCGATGCGATAGAACCTAATTTGGTGCAAACGACCGAACATAATCCCGTACTCGTACACGGAGGGCCGTTCGCCAACATTGCTCACGGCTGCAACTCCCTAAGAGCAACCAAACTTGCCTTAAAACTCGGAGATTACACCATAACGGAAGCAGGGTTCGGCGCTGACTTGGGCGCAGAAAAGTTTTTGGATATAAAATGTAGAATCGGAAATTTAAAGCCTTCTTGCATAGTAATAGTCGCAACCGTTCGTGCTCTGAAATACGGCGGCGGAGCAAAACTTGAAAATTTAAAAAATGAAGATATCACAGCGCTGAAAAATGGCGTTGATAATTTGGGAATTCATATAGAAAACATGCAAAAATATGGTGTTCCCGTAGTTGTAACGCTAAACAAATTCGAAACAGACACCGCAAATGAAATTGAATTTATTAAAAAATACTGTTTGGATAAATCTTGTGAATTTGCCGTTTCGGAAATTTTTGCAAAAGGCGGGGACGGTGGGCTTGACCTTGTAAAAAAAGTTTGCACCGCATGTGAAAAAAACTCAAACTTCTCCCCTCTTTACCCCGATGGTTTAACAATCAAAGAAAAAATACTAAAAATCGCAAAAGAAATATATAGAGCTGATGGCGTCGTCTACACATTAGAAGCCGAAAAATCACTTAGTGAGATTATAAAAATGGGTAAAGAAAATTTGCCGATTTGCATTGCAAAAACGCAATATTCTATTTCAGACGATGCAAGCAAGCTCGGCTATCCTAAAAATTTTAACATAACAATCAGAGATTTAACGCTCTCGAGCGGCGCCGGATTTATCGTGGCATTAGCAGGAAATATACTAAAAATGCCGGGACTTCCAAAAATTCCTGCTGCCGAAAAAATAAATATAGATAACAATTCAAAAATTTCGGGAATATTTTAGACTTTTAAATTAAAATAATATTTAAGTCATGCGAATAATGCATGGCTTTTATGCACAAAAATGACCGGAAGCAAAATTCCGGTCAAAATTTTTAAAACTATCTATTATTTAGTAAACAACTTTTTATCCAAACTGTCTGTATTCAGGTTCAGTGGCGCCATCAACAATCATTATTGCACCTCTATTGCTGCCATTTCCTCGATAATTCGGCGAAGAGAATACAGTAACGCAACGACCCTCAAACAATTCTTCGTAACCTTGTTCTGCGAATTCGTGCGCGCGAACAATGCGATCAAGTCCGTTCTTTTCTAAAAACTCCGCTACCGCCGATCTGCCAAACCTATATGCACATCTACAGCCCCTATTGTATCCATTGGAAAATTGTGCATCAACATCGACCGGATCATTCCATAATAAGTTAACTACCATAAACATATTGTCATCTATCTCAGTTCGGTGACCACCAGTATCATTACCGGTACCTACAATGCCCACCTTCCGGACACCGCATATTTGTAGCAAAGTTGCGGGGCCGCCATTATCTTGTTGCCCTCTGGTAGGTATACCGCCATGTGCACAAAAAGCACTATTATCAATAACTGCAGCTACGGGAAGATGCACAAAAACATTGTTGAACGCATTCCAAGTTTGAGGAAGGAATTCCTCACCATACTTTGCTCGACATTCTGCCCAGAACCCATACTGCACGTTCACATTTTTATCCTCATGGTTGCCACGAAGCAAACATACTTTATCGGGAAACAGGATTTTCAATTTAAAAATTAATGCCATACACTCAACACTATTCTGGCCCCTGTCTACGTAGCCACCAAGAAAGACAATAGGTGTATTACCATTGGTTTTTTCCAATTCCCTAAGAAATTCATTACAGCAGTGTTCTGCAGCGGCAAAATTACCATGGATATCTCCAACTATCATAGTTCTGCCGCTAACACCTACAACAGAAGGCTCCCTCTCAAGTAGCGGGGTAACGGCGTCACAAATGCCGTCTAACTCAGCAACATCTATATTTTCTCGATCGTTTACTTTTCCCCTGCACATTTCTAAAAAACCTGTAAAATTTGCCGTCTTCTCAATCAAGTCGGTATTTGAGCTTGAATAAAAATCTGATAGCCTAGGAATATTAGGCGTTTCAAGAGGATGCGCAGGGCGAGTGACATCATTACGAAAAAATTTATACCACAAAGCGTAAAGGCTCAAACCGGCCAAAGCACCACTTCCGCCTACTTTCGCAACTTTTTTTATTTCATTTTTCCTATCAACTCTTGCATCTTTGCGTCTGCCTTCTGAAGGCACTTTCTTACTGTTTTCCATATTTGGAACAGCAACACTACCACCATCTGCAAAAGCCGAATACATGAAACCGGATTGCAAAAATAGTGTGGCACCCAAAAAGAACGAAATGATTTTTTTACTCTTAAACATCATATTTTCCCTTTTTTGTTTGTGTCTTAATTATATCACAATATTCGCTTAATGTCAATGTTTTCCCTTCAAAACCATTGCATTAAATGGCAAGTGTTGCACAGCTGTTTATACACAATAAAAAGTACCCAGCACACTAAAACACCGAGCACTTTTTAGATAAATTATTTACACCGATTTCCGGTCACACTTAGTCTTTCAATCCCTTTTTGCCTTGTTTTCCGAATTCATGTGCCGTTTCGGAGAATGCACCTGCAAAACCTCCGGCCCCACCGCCAAGCACAACACCTTTCACGGTGTCTTTCGCAACAACTTTTAAATAACCCCAAGCACTATCTATATCCCCATTAACTAATTGCACAGTTCCATCAATCATACCGGCAGTAGCACCCACACCTGCTCCAAACCAAGTGCCCCACATAGCTCCTTCGCCAGCTCCGTGCTGAGCAGCATAACCTAAACGTCGTGATGCGTTGACTCCTACCTTTCCCCCTGAAATTTGTCCCATTGCATCATCGGACATGGTGTTTAATTCCTTTATTTTAATATTTAGCGCTTTCCTCATATTCTCGATTTGTTCATCGGTCACATCAATATCTTCTTCTTTAAATATTTGTTTAACCTCTTCGCTGCTGTTTGCCTTCAATATTTTTTCAATAAACTCATCATTTGACAATATCTCATCTATTTTTTCTATATTTTCCATTTTAAATACCCCCGTTTGCAAAAATACTGTTTATTATTTTTTGTTTTGCTCAAAACTTCTTAAGCCACAGAATCCACTGCTCTAAATGCTACAAAAGTCGAAAGTCTTATAGACACTGTTAACTAAACTGAAGTACCATATTCCCCTCCTTTTGCATACGGCATTCTCCTAATGCCTTTTTACTGTATATTACGATTACTTTCCGTAATATATGATCACTTTATCACATATTTTTAGCTTTATCAATTAAAAACTATATATTTTTAAAAATAATCTGCGACTATTTTTACTTTTGATATTGCAAATTATTAAAAAATATGGTATAATAGTGTTATAAAAATATTAGGAGAATTAAATATATGAATTTTAAAAAATTTTTATCATCGATTTTATTCGGAGTCGTAGGGTTTAGTTTTCTTGCACAAATTGGTAATTGCAGTGCAACGCCTTCCCAAGTTTATAGCGATAGGAGTCATATTGAACACCTTGACCGCAGCGATAGCGGGCTTGCTATATTTAGCGGTAACCTAAATAATGGCACAGAAAGTGTCTTAGTATATTCTTGGGTAATTGTAAACAAAGATAATGTAAAGTCGTCATTTAACGGTGCGGAATATGACTATTTAGAAAATAATCAGTTTAAAATTGTTAGTAGCGACACCTTAAAAAGAAAGCTACGTAAGGAAGTGCTTAGCTACTTCGATTCATCCGAAAATCACTTTTTGGGGCTTGAGCATTACTTCCTTTTACTGGAAAACTGGACAAATAAGGCTGAACTTCCTGCATCATCAACTATTCCGGGAATCACTATTCACTATTACAAGAGTACATGCCTCGGAACGTGGTACGGATATCTAATAGATGATATTGATACATTTAAACACTGGTGTACTTCGCTGGGTATGTCAGATGGTGACGTTAAAGTATTAACCGTTTGCCAAAACACATGGATCCGTACCGAAGCATTGTCATGGACCAGAATGTGTGATACCGTCGAATTACTACCCGGTAAATTTAAAGATTCACTAAATATGGTAAGAACCAGATTTAGAGAATTCGGGCATATCCCCAAAGAAGGCCTTAAAAATTTCGTTGTTCCCGCAGAAAAATCATCTATAGGATCGACTATTGATACTTCGGACGCAACTTCTGAAAAAATTAAAAACCAACTTAGAAAACTGGGAATTTCTTCAGAAAAAGCCATAAAAGAAGTTACACAAGCAGCAGGTTTCTTCAGTTCTTCAATATCTTGGAAAATAGAATCGCTCAAAAGTTACGGATATATTAGTTAATTGTCAATATAGATGAGTTAATAATCCTCTAAATAAAGTGGTCATAAAAAACCTTCAGATACACTGAAGGTTTTTTCTATTTTTTATTTTTGCCGTATACCAACCATGATTTTTGACATAGTTCGATTGATTTTAATTTAAATTGCAATTTAAATACTCGAAAGCATAGCCTGCTGTTTCTCGATATTACTAAAAATTATTTTATAATTTGAATAAAAAAGACTAAAAAATATGAATTTATTATTGACTTATTTCAACTATCGTGTATAATAGAGGTAATTTTTTAGCAAAGGGTGATTTTGATGGCAAATGAAGCTGTATGGAATTTTGAACCGACCGAAAAACAAATTGAAGATGTAAGAAAAAAATGGGGTACGCTCCAAATACTCACGCTTGAAAGATATATAATCGGAAAAGCAGGCATTAATTTGTATCCAAAAGTAGAGAAAGCAATATTTTTTGCACTGGCAAGCATCGCTGAAAAAGGCCAATATAAAGCTGAGATTGTCGGTGACGAATATATTATCAAAACCGTTTTGGATGTTGTGAAAAAGTACAAAGGTAAGATCAGCAAAATTGACGATATACAAGAGCTTTTGCGAGAGATATGTTATGCGCTTACCGAAGATAAAGGTACGGTGGGCAGCAAGAAATTTTCCCGTTTGGAAAAATGCATTAGAGGTACATCTGTTACAGAAAAGCTTAGAAATGCGGTGACACCACAAAAACTAATTGACAAAAGAGAAGCTCTTGCCCAAAAAATCGAAGAGGTGTGCGATACTATCAACAACTACTTTAATTCTGAAAACGAAAAAGGCCAGAGCTATCTGAACGATAAAGACATGGTCAAACTTAAAAACGAAATCGATTCTATGCGTTCAAGAAAATATAAAGGTAAGCCTTACAATTTGAAAAAAGATATCGATGTAGATAGTTTTTATAGGATTACGACAATAGATTCTGCCATTAAAACTTTGATTACCGCATCAAACAGGATCATCTATAAAAGGGATTCAGAAAGCTCTCTTGCAAAAAACACAGGCGGTGCAAAAGATGATTATTTTAACGCGTATGGAAGCGCCCACGGAGGAAGGCCAATTACCAATACTCACAAAGCGTTGCTTTTGCTGATTTCTGCTACAGACAAATATGGTAACCACCCATTGGTACGCAGGCCAATTGTCGAACCGTTTTTGAAATCAAACTCGCTTTCTGAGATAGATGAAAGTCGCTTAAAACAAATAAATGAAATCCTGGGCTATACACCACCAAGCTTTGATAGCCTTTTAACGCTGCACGATGAAAATAATCCAATGGGAGTTTTTAGCAAAATGGTTGATGCAAAAAATAATGATTTTTGCCAAAACGATATTTTATTTTTAAAGAAAATGAGTAACAAATTCAAGATAGCATACGAAAACGCAATAAAAAGCGGTAAAGCTCCGGCATTTTCAAAAAGCGAGTATCAGGATATATTTAGAGATATTTTCACAAGTCAGAAGTATCTCGACTGGGTGTTTAAAGGCTTCAAAGCCTCCATAAACGAAGAAAGGCAAGATCGCGAAAAGGCCGTTCAAAAAGTGGCCATCAGTGGTAAAAAAGGTTCTATGGACGACAGTTTACTCGATATTGTTAGAAATAAAGTATTAAAATGCGAAACGCTTGATGAAGTTGAGGATTTGATTCTTTATTATACGACAGCTCAAGGCGGCGATCTGATAAATGGCTTTTTGCGTGGAGACCTATCTATCTTTAGAACGGGAAAAGCCAAATTGAAAAGCTCTTTTGGAACGGACAAAACAGTTTCTTGCAGCTTGCTGCTCGATACTATAATAAAAGCTTTAACGCTAAGAAACACAATTATGTATGGTACTATTGAAACACAAACAAAAGTTTACAGAGGACTTGGATTTGAGGGGTTATTGCTATTCTTGAATTTAGATAAATCAAGTTTACAAAAGGGCACCGATAAAAACTTGAAAAATATTGATCGACTTGTAAACTATATAAACAAAAACAAGCCTATTTATTCAACCAACGCAATAACGAGTACCACCACTGAACAAAATATAGCGGTAGGTCATGCAATTAGAAACGCCCAGCGAAACGGTGCTGAATTTGGGGTTGTTATGGATATAGATTTAAACAAAGGCACTTCTTTCGGTAAAGATTTTAGCACAACAACGTTTGGCTCCGAAGACTGGAATAAAGAAGTCATTTTAAAGCCGCAGCAAAAAATCAATTTAGTAAGTGCCAAAAAACGCAAATTCTTTGGATACGGCCCCGTAGTTGAAATAAAATGCCAAGCGTAGTCATTAGACACATGTTTTTATTACCAAAAAGGATTTTTTAAGATCGTCTTAGAATCTTGCTATATCCAAAAATCCATAAAATAACCACTGCATGCAAAATTATTTACCAAAACAAAAAGCCAGCCATTTTACATTGGTTGGCTTTTTTTACGCGTACAAAATTAAATACATAACTAAAACGTGTCATATAAACACCGGGTATCTTTTTATTTTTTAAAATTTAAAATACAAATTATTGTGTGGGAGTTTAAACTATAACTTTAAATCATAACTTAGAGCTATCTGACTCCGCTGGAGCCTCCGCCCGAAGAGCCGCTAAATCCGCCGCCGCTAAACGAACCGCCCCCCCCCCCCCCCCCCCCCGCCGTGTCCGCTTGCCGCAGAAACAGATGCTACATATGCATCATGCGCTGAACGTACATAGCTGTTAGCCAGGCTATTAATTAAAATAATATTTGTGCTTTCATTCATATTAAGCTGCTCTTCGAAATATCTTGGATAAAGATTTTTAAATTGTTCCGCTACTTTATCGGCAATTCCGAAAAGCTGCGCATATACCATATAATCTTTCCAAAGCGCAACTTCCTTTGCTTCCCTTTCGTTTATAATGGTGAAATTTTCTAAATACTTTTTAAATCCAAACATTTCGGAAGTCAGTTTGATTCCTGTTTCGCTTAGCTCATTTTCTTTATATTTTACAAATCCCAAAAACTTTCTGTCGGTTTCCACAACCGCACCTATTTCTTTTAAGTCACGAATTCTTTTTTTGTTGTATTTTTTCAGCCATTTATCAAGATCTTTATAGTTTTTTCTGCACCAATTTTTAAAATCGTTATTCTTTAGTACCCTATCTTTATCACTTGCTTCAATCATTAAATCAAAAAGTGATTTTTCAAGCGGTGGCACATCGCTTGGTAACTCTTTTAGTTTTATGGCATCTTCTGTTTTAGTTTTAAAAAACTTTTTGACTTCCACTTTTATGAGTTCTACTTCATGGTTTTGAATCCATTTTAAAAGATAAACTCCTATTATCGAGCACTCATTTTGCAATTTTCTAAGACCTTTAAGCCTTGCATATGTTGCAAATATATTGTTGTTAAACGGTAAATTTCGTGAATAATTTGGATCTTTATATTCTTTTCTGAATTTATCCTTGTAAATAGTAACAATATCTTCGATTTTTCTGGTTTTTAAAAATATAATATGGAAAATAAAATATATTAAAAACATAAAAGGTATTATCAATATATTAATTAAATACGGAAAAGAAGATGTAGAATGCGTCGATTCTGAATCATTCCCTAGATTCTTATAATACTTTTCATAACCTGTGCCGGCCAATTCTTTATCCTTAAGCTCCTCAAAAGACGTATTTTCAAAAGCTTTAGGCGAAAAAACGCCCTTATCAAATTGAGCTAAAATTGCAAAATTAGATTTTTTAGGCATAGGCGCTGTCAGCTTTGCTTCTATTTTTCCGCTCTTTACAAATATATCACCCGTAGCGCCGCCACCTGCCCATATTTTGCTGTTTTCTTCGGTAAATTTATCACCCTTTTTTTCAATCGTAATTTTAGCCGTTTTCAAACTTGAGGACAATTTGTTTATGAAAGTTTGATCAATAAAAGAACCGTCCGAGCACCCTTTTACCAAATTCGTCATATCGTAAGAAACATTAAATATACGAGTTCCGTAAGAACTAAGCCCCCAGCAAAGTTCGTATCCTGACCCTTTCTCTACTATTGCGCATTTATACGCTTTTTCCTTTAAACCGGCATTTATATCCCACTCGCTCACATTCTGATATTCTTTTCCGTCAGCAGATACTTTTAAATTTGAAATTGTCTGATTTTCGAGGTTTTCACGTCCCAAGTACATTTCTGTACCGGAATTTACATTAATTTTCCAAACTTCATTTATATGAGCTGTTCCGTCCTCCTCACAAACCACCGATATATCAGAAGACATATATGTAGCAGAGGCCGCAAAAGCATGGTTTGCTACCTGAATAAAAAAACTAAATATCAAAATACCAAATACCAAAAACTTCTTAAATATTTTTTTCGTTCCATAAACCTCCTTTCGAAAACTTACTCCCAATGTTTTACAAACAGCTTATTTGAAACTTGGCATATCTTTCTTTTCCGCAACTTCCTCGAGATAGTCTTTCTTCTTAAAATGTAGCATACTTGCAATTAAAGAGCCGGGAAAGCTTAAAACTATTCTATTAAATTTAGTTACACTGTCGTTATAAACCATACGGCTCATACGCACGTTTTCTTCAAAGGTACCAACGTTTTCCATGGTTTTTACATATACGCTGTTTGTTTTTAAATCCGGATAAGATTCTGCCAGCGCATTAATACTTGCAAACCCTTGGGACAGTAAATTTTCCTGAGTTTGAACATCTTTAGCGGAAGCATTGCTAGACGTATTCTTACGTGCAGAAATTACCTTTGAAAGTGTTTCGCTTTCAAAAGATGCATATCCTTTTGCCAAATCAAAAAGTGAAGTTAACGCATCCCAGCGGCTCTGCTGTTGCACTCCAATCTGGCTTAAAGAATTCTCGCAAAATTCACTTACCGAAACCAATTTGTTTTGAACCGAAATTATCCATATTAGTAGACCTGCAATTAATAAAATCAATAAAATTATACCAAACATAATAAAAACCTCCTAAAATTAGTTATTGTAATTATAAACTCGTAAAAATTATATGTCAAATTCACACTATTATTTATTTTTAAAATAGAATTTTTATATTATTGTTGACATAATTATGCAAATGTGATATATTTTGCCTCATATACTAAACCGCACTATTACCAAATCAAATAACAAAAGAGGAGGATTTTTATGTCAGAAAAAATCAGTAATTTGGAAAAAGCTTTAGTGTACATGTTTTCTTGCGATGAGTCTAAAACAGCCACAGTTCTTCAATCTTGTCGCAAATGAATTTCAAAAATTCACAATAATGGTGAAATGATACCAGAATCCTACTTTGGACCCGTTAGTGACGATGCAAAGAAAAAAGCAAACAGTGAAGCAAAACTAAATAACAGACTCGTCGTTGGCAGATTTGGTGAGTTTGTGGAAAAAGACAAGTACTATTCAGATATTGAACCTTGGTTTTTGCCGTTGCTACGGGATCTTTGCACGAAGTTCGGTATACTCCTTGATTTTGATAGCCTTTTAGAAATGTCTTTAGACTACTCCAAACAATTAAAGGACTATGGATTAGCGCTCGAAAAGCTTTTACCCTTTAACGGTATTGATGAAAAAAGATTAGCAGAACAAAACGCAAAAAATGAAGAATTAAATCCAGAAGATGAAGAAAAACAAAATCTGACTTACAGAATTAATAAGTACTTTGGGGGAGGAAAGCTCAAACTGGTTACAAAAGATCTTGTAAATAATATAAATAAGGAATGTAAAACACGCCTTACTGTGTATCGTGAGGCAGCTACCAGTACCGGAG
>CAJLZR010000015.1 GCA_905211185.1 uncultured Oscillospiraceae bacterium
AGGAATTGTTTATGTAGAAGATGAGGATGCCTATGTACAGGTGAAAAATACATTACCGGGTCAGAGAGTGCGTTTTCAATTAAAGAAAGTAAAGAAGAAAAGACCGGAGGGAAATCTGACGGAAGTTTTGGTGCCTTCGGAGATTGAAAAAGCAGTGCCGCCGTGTCCGCATTTTTCAGAATGTGGCGGTTGTGCGTACCAGACACTTCCGTATGAGGAGCAGAAAAAACTGAAACTGAATCAGGTAAAAGCTTTGTTGGATGCTGTGTATCCGGATTTTCCACTGGATGAATGTGTGGAAAGTCCTAGAATCTGGGAATACCGAAACAAAATGGAGTTTTCTTTTGGGGATGAAGTGAAAGATGGTCCGCTTACTTTGGGACTTCATAAACGAGGGAGTTTTTATGATATTGTTTCCGTCCCTGACTGCCAGATTATTGATGAGGATTTACGCAAGGTGTTAAAGACAACGCAGGACTTTTTCCGGAATGCGAAACTGGGTGGAAAAAGCATTGACTTTTATCATAAAATGCGCCATGAGGGCGTGCTTCGCCACCTGCTTGTACGTAAGGGATTAAAAACCGGGGAAATGTTAATCTGTCTGGTGACATCTTCTCAGGGAGGAATCGATTCTGCGGAAGGGAAACAGTTACTTGAGAAATACAAAGATACGCTTCTTGCGTTAGAGACGACAGGGACGTTTGCCGGTATTCTGCATATGACAAATGATAGTCTTTCGGATGTGGTGAAAGCAGACGCGGTAGATATTTTATATGGAAAAGATTATTTTTACGATGAACTTTTGGGACTGCGTTTTCGCATTACGCCGTTTTCCTTTTTCCAGACAAATTCTGCCGGAGCAGAGAAACTGTATTCGCTGGCAAGAGAATACATTGGTGATTTGACTGGGAAAAAGGTATATGACCTTTATAGCGGAACCGGAACGATTGCGCAGGTACTGGCACCGGTGGCAAAAGAGGTGACAGGAGTTGAAATCGTGGAAGAGGCAGTTTATGCAGCGGCAGAAAATGCCAAAGAAAATCAGCTGGACAACTGCACATTTTTGGCAGGAGATGTGTTGACGGTGTTGGATGAACTGACGGAGGCACCGGACGCAATTGTCTTAGACCCACCAAGAGAGGGCATCCACCCAAAAGCAATTCGTAAAATTTTAGATTATGGATTATCCTCATTTGTTTATATTTCCTGTAAGCCAACTTCGCTTGCCAGAGATTTAGAAGTGTTTTTGGAATATGGATATCAGCCGGTTAGGGCAAAATGTGTAGATATGTTTCCGTGGACACGCGGGATAGAAACTGTGGTTCTCTTGAAAAGGGGAAAAAGGTGATTATTTTACAAAAATTAGATTGCTTTCCAAAAACTTTATGATATAATTTTATTCAATTATATTAGGGAGGGATTAATATGAAAAAAGAAACATTAAACAAAGAGGAAACGCAGGCAGTAAAAGAACTGATTGAAAAAATTCCTGACGAGGCACTTGAAAAAGCAGTGGGAGGGCTGAGGCCCAGAACAAAACAAATTCTGCAAGGTATCGGTGCAACTGCACTTACAGCGGCAACAATATGGCTTGTGACTGATAAACTGAAAAATGATATAAAAAGTTCTGATAATGATATAAAAACCAAGAAAAGAGATTCGTCTCCGAAGGTTACTTCTGGTTCTAAATACGATTCTTTTGATAATGATAATACAAAGCTTGATAATGTTCCTTCTGCCGGTTCGCGTTTTAATTGGGAATGGTATAACAATGATAATGAAAAGTTTGATGATCCGAATTTTGGTGAGCCTAGTGCACCGCCCTATTGGGAAGTGTAACCGAAACTCGAGTGGTGGAGATATGAGCAATAGCGATAAAATTTAGGTATTTTTTATTTTCAGAAAGGGGTAATCAAAGTGGCAAGAGAGTTTAGCGGTGAAATAAGTGAAGAACAGGTTAAAGGTTTAAATAATTTTTTAGAACAAATGACCCCTGAAGAGCTTGAAAAAATAGCAGGAGGGTTTTCTGCGGCGGGAGCTGCGGCTGCGCTTTCCGGCGGAGCTAAAATTATGGCAGATAAGTTGCTTGGTGGGCTTTCCGAACGCAGTAAACAGATACTTAAACGGTTGGGAATTGGTGCAGCAGCGGTTGTAAGTTTATATTTGTTATATCGTACGTTGCCTGGGAATGGGACGCCTCCAGTTGAGAAGAGTCCTTCTGAGCAAAACTTGCCGATTACTCCATCAGAGGCAATTAACAGATTTTCTAAAAATAACGGTGGACTTACCGATGAACAAATGAAGCGGCTTAATGATCTACCTTTTGACGATTCTTGTTGGACGTTTGACGATGTAAAATGGTGCCTGTACGGGTTTAGATCGGGTGACTTGAACTAGTTTTGTGAGTCTAAATATAGGATAGTAATAAGCTTGGGCAAAGAAATATTAATATTTTTGTTTTTAAGTCGACATGGGCGGCTTTTTTTATTTTGCGGTTTAATTTATAATGGTTTTAAATTTAGCAAGACACAGTGGAGGCGTTATCGTGAGTAATAAAAAATTTATTGTTGCAAACTGGAAAATGAATAAAACTGTAAGTGAGGCAGAGGAATTTTTAAAAAGATTTATTTCACTAAATAAAAATATAGATATTGAGGTTGCGATTTGTCCGCCATTTTTGTGTTTGGAAAAAGCTTTAAAAATTTGCAAGGAAAGTAAAATAAAAATTGGTGCGCAAAATTGCCATTTTGAGAAGAGCGGCGCTTTTACGGGGGAAATATCGGCAAATATGCTGGCAAGTATTGGCGCCGAGTATGTGATATTGGGGCACAGCGAAAGAAGAAATTATTTTTATGAAACAGATAAAATCGTAAACAAAAAAGTAAAAACGGTACTCGAAAATAAACTAAAACCGATTATTTGTGTAGGCGAAACACTCTCAGAGCGAGAAAAAGGCAAAGAAAAAGAAAAAATAAAAACGCAAATCGGGCTTACTTTCAAAGATATTCCGCCTGAAAAAATTTCGGAAATTGTAGTTGCTTATGAACCGATTTGGGCCATAGGAACGGGCAAAACTGTAAGTATAGAAGAATGCAAAGAGATGTTTGTTTTTATAAAAAATTATTTGTCTTTCGAATATGGACTTAAGGAATCTCGGAGTATAAGACTTCTCTATGGCGGTTCGATGAATGAGAAAAACGCAAAAGAGCTTTTATCGGTTCCAAATGTAGATGGCGGTCTTATCGGCGGAGCATCTTTGAATCCTTTTAAATTTACCGATATTATAAATCAAGCGGAAAGCGTGGTGCAGTAAATATGAATAACAAAAAAAGAGTTTTACTTATAATAATGGATGGGTTTGGAATCGGAAAAAAAGACGAAAATAACGCAATTTTTATAGCCAAAACCCCTACGCTTGATAAAATATTTAAAGAAAATTCATACACCGAACTTTTTGCTTCCGGAAGTTATGTTGGTCTTCCGGAGGAGCAAATGGGGAACTCTGAAGTTGGGCATTTAAATATCGGAGCGGGAAGAGTTGTTTATCAAGATTTAACCTATATAAATAAATGTATTGAAGACGGGAGTTTTTACGAAAATAAAGAACTTATAAACTTGGTGGAAACCGCTCAAAAAAACAGCTCTTCGCTTCATTTAATGGGATTACTTTCAGATGGTGGAGTACATAGCAGTATAGAACATTTTTTTGCTGTTTTAAAGCTTGCCAAAAAATATAAATTAAAAAAAGTTTATATCCATGTTTGGACCGATGGGCGTGATACGCTGCCTAAATCAGCGCTCCGGTACATAAAAACGCTTGAAGATTTTATAGCCCAAAATGAAATTGGAGAAGTTGCAACAATCAGCGGGCGATACTTTGCAATGGATAGAGATAAAAACTGGGAGCGCACCGAACTTGCTTTTAATGCAATTTTTAGTGCTCAAGGCGATAAATTCCAAAATGCTAAAAAGGCCATAGAAAATTCATATTTAAAAAAGGTTACTGATGAATTTATAAAGCCGTGTGTGAGCGAAGGCTATGAAGGAATAAAAAAGGGCGACTGTGTTTTATGTTTGAATTTTAGATCAGACAGAGCGCGGCAAATTACGAAGATGTTTACCGAAAATTTTCAGCATAAAAACATCTTGGAAACCGTAAAATATTATTCGCTTACTTCTTATGATGAAACGTTTAAAAACGTAAATGTTATCTTTAAACCAAGGATTATGAAAAACACTTTGGGAGAATATGTGGCAGATTGTGGATTAAAACAACTCAGGACCGCTGAAACCGAAAAGTATGCTCACGTTACGTTTTTTCTAAATGGAGGAGTGGAAAAGCCAAATAAAAACGAAGATAGAATAATAGTTAAATCACCGAGCGTCAAAACATACGATTTAAAGCCGGAAATGAGTGCTTTTGCCGTTACGGAAGAAGTACTAAACGGCATAAGAAGCCAAAAGTATGATTTAATAATTGTTAATTTTGCAAATCCCGATATGGTGGGGCATACCGGTAATATAGAGGCGACAGTAAAAGCGGTTGAAACCGTGGATGAATGCGTTTTAAAATTAAAAAATGAAATGAAAAAATTTGGCGGTACAATGATTATTACGGCAGATCATGGGAATGCGGAAAAGATGAAAGATGAAAACGGCGAACCGTTTACTTCTCACACAACAGCAAAAGTACCGTTTGTTATTTTAGATTGCCACGAAAAGTTAAAAGAAAGTGGAAGCCTTTGTGATATAGCTCCCACGATTTTAAAAATACTGGATTTAAAAAAGCCACCTGAAATGACGGGGAAAAGTCTTTTTTAAAATATTAATCTTCCAGCTCACTTCCTAAAAATTCTGCGGATATTTTTACGATTTTTTCTATGTTTTTTAAATCGCTGTTTTTTAAAGTTTCGTTTTTTAAAACTATTATACTGCCGCAAAGATCTCCGTTTGCAATAATCGGAAACATAAATAAACATTCATTTTTAGTTTTTTCTATGGGCTTAATTTTGGCAGTGTTATTTTCCGTTTCGGATATACTTTTTCGAGCCTCCATAATTTCTCTTAAAAAAGGTGTTATTTTTTCTCCTATAAATTCTTTTCTTGATGTACCGCAGGCGGCAACTATAGATTCTTTATCGCTTATAAGAGTGGGCATACCGATTGAGCGTGATAAAATTTCCGAATACCTATTCATAATACCGCTGGAGTGCTTAACAACAGAATGCTTTTTAAAAATTATTTCTTCGGTATTGCCTGTATAAATTTCGAGTAAATCCCCTTCTCTGATATGAAAACTGCGCCTCAGTTCTTTGGGTATTACAATTCTTCCGAGTTCGTCTATTCTTCTTACTATTCCTGTAGATTTCAAAGCGAAACCTCCTTTTGGTTTTTATATTTATTTTTAGTTTGACAAAATCTTTGAAAAATATACATTTTTTAAATACCAAAAATAAATTTTTAAGCGCAATGATGTTGATAAGGTGCGCTAATTTATATATAATTATTAGTGAGCGCTATGCTCGCTGATTATGATTTTTGAGAGGGAGAAGTATTAATGAAAGTTACTGTTGACCAAGAAGTATGTATAGGATGTGGAATGTGCATAGATATTTGCCCGGAAGTTTTTAGATTTAATGATGATTCTAAGTCGGAGGTTATTTCCGAAACAATCCCCGAAGGTTTAGAAGCAAAAACAGAAGAAGCAAAAGAAGTTTGTCCTGTTGATGCAATTGTTACGGAAGAGGCAAAATAAGCAAAAGAAAGTTGCTCCGTTGATGCAATCGTTGTTGAATAGTTTTTGTTTTTCTTTAAGATAAAAATTTATTTTTTAAAAGACCATGCACCGAGTGCATGGTTTTCTATATACAAAAATTTTCAAGCAGAGTTTTGCATGGAGTTAGATTTTAACCCGATTTGGAACTATCCGTTTGGGTAGTGCGTAAAACGTGATTTAAAAAGCATAAAACTTCACCGCTTTTATAAAACCAGGCATAGTGCAAAGGAGTTAATCCACTGCGGTTTTTTATGAGTATATCGGCGCCGCCGCCAACTAAAATCTTTACTATATCTAAATTGTTGTTTTGCGCTGCACAGTGAAGCGGCGATGTTTCATGAGGACCTGGTTTGGAGTTTGGGTTTGCGCTTTCTTTTAACC
Source organism: uncultured Oscillospiraceae bacterium (assembly GCA_905211185.1). Next base: position 6,158 of record CAJLZR010000015.1, read on the forward strand.
AAAAATTTACTTCATTTATATTATTTTTTGCTACGGCATCATATAGTTGTTCATCTAAAAAATCTTGGGTTGTCTTTGGCTTTGCCGGTAGTGTTACGACGACGTCATCAGTTTTTTGATATAGTGAAGGTGTTCCCATTTGTGCGAAAAATACCGGAGTAATATTTGTAAAAAATAGTATTATTAAAGTTAGCATAATTTTTATCAACTTTTTTAATTTGTAGTTCATAAAAACCCCTCCTTTTCGAACTTATTATATTAAAGAGGTTTAAACGCATATATAAATTACGCTAATTTTTGGCAACCGAAAATTTTTAATTATAACAAGTATTTTTGTGTTTTTAGGTTTTGGAGGTACATATAATTAAAAATATAGATTAACGGAGATGATAAAATCTTGTTTGTTATAAGATTAAAGCGGCGAACGCTTATTATTTTTTCTGCCCTTTTTGCGGTGTTTACCATATCGGTTTTGTTTTTAAATAAATTAGCGCTGCCTGCGAGGGCGCATGAAAACAAAAAATTTATAAAATATGCAGAATTTAACCCTACTTACGAGGCGCTCGATAAAGCCATGAAAGAGGATATAAAATCGCAAAACGAAAGTATAAAAATTAATTGGATAGAAGTGCTTTCGTGTTTGGGGTGCAAGTATGGCGGCGATTTTAAAAAGTATAAAGAAGCGGACATAAACGAAATAATTAAAAAATTAAAGTCCGGCGAAAAGATAGGCGATATTACAAAGAATAATAAAAATTATGATTATTATCATCAGGTATATGAAGCCGTGTTAAAAGAATTTTTAGGCAGCTACAAAATAAAGACAAAGCCAAAAAAAGAAGGTACAGAGGGAGAGTGGACAGAAGTTTATGGCTTAAAAGCTTTTTCTCCGATTGCAAAAACGTTTCCTTATTCACATTATGATGATTTCGGTGCAAGCCGTTCTTATGGATATAAAAGACCTCACTTAGGGCACGATATGATGTGCGCAATCGGAACTCCCGTTATAGCGGTGGAATCAGGTACTGTTGAGATAATGGGGTGGAATCAGTATGGTGGGTGGCGGATAGGTATTCGAAGTTTTGATAAAAAACGATATTATTATTATGCACATTTGCGTAAAGATAGGCCATTTCATTTGAGTTTAAAAGAAGGCGGCATAGTTAAAGCAGGGGACGTTATAGGCTATGTGGGGCGTACGGGATACAGCGCAAAAGAAAATGTTAATAATATAAGCGAAAGCCATTTGCATTTTGGAATGGAGCTTATATTTGATGAATCGCAAAAAGAGTGCGATAACGAAATATGGATTGATCTTTGGGCAATAACAAAGCTTTTGGAAAAGAATAAAAGCGCTGTAATAAGAAATAACGAAACCAAGGAATTTTATAGAGAGAGCGATTTTACAGAACCTAGTTTGGAAAGCGCAAATTAAGTGATTTTGTATAATTGTGATTTTTTGGATATGAATTAAAACTGCTTTCCGTTATGAATAATTAAAGCAATCACGCCTGTATTTCTTAGGTGTGGTTATTATTGTGCTGTAAATTAATTTTGTTAAATATTTTAAATTTAGCTATGCTTTGTTGGAAACATAAAAGAATTCCTACTCCAGTTTTAAGTTAAATAATTAGATAGATGTACTACCTTTAAATTTAGCGTTTTAGTTAAAATATAACCAAAATCGCAACTTTTTTATTAAATGGTGTTGACTTTTTTAAAAAAATGATCTACAATGGGCACAGTATTTTAAAAGGAGTTGGTTATTGTGGATTTAGAAAAACAAAAAATCTTGGTAGAGCCAGAATTTGTAAAAAAAATACTTACTCTTAAGACTAAAGATGAAGTAAAAGAGGAGTTAATAAAAAACGGTATAGAATTTACAGAGGAAGAGTTTAATCAGTATATAGAAGTAATGTTAGGTGTGTTAGATAAAGTTAGGAATAACGAGGAAATATCAGATAAAGCTCTTGATGAAGTTGTAGGGGGAAAAGGATATAAAGCGGTGGCTGCTGTTGGAAGAGTAATATCATTTCCATTCAGGGCTGTTGCATATGGAACGGGTGCTATTTTGGGCGGTCTCCCAAAGGGATTCGTTGATGGTGTTTATGATGCTTGGACAAATTGGAAGGATTATGATGAAGAAGATTCTAATAAAAGAAGGAGATAAATTATGGACGAAACGAGGTTATTGAATTTATTAGAAGATCCTCTTTTTGTTCAGGAGATTGTCAAAGCGGAATCCGAAGAAGATTTATCTTCTTTACTTTCAGAACATAATATTATTGTTAGTGATGAGGAAGTTGAAGAATTAAAAAAAATGATTAAGTCAATAAAAAACAGCTTATTAGAAACAAGAAGAGTGAATAAAGATTATTTAGAGGAAATTTCCGGGGGAAAACCGGAATTTGTAAGAAAAATCGTTAAACCTGTTTATTATACCGGATATGGTTTGGGGTATGTTGCCGGTAAAACTCCAATTATTGGCTATACGGTTTATCATTCAATAAAAGATGCAATAAGAGGTTTTTATGAAGCCATATCTTCTTCATAAACCTGTTTTATTTGATGATAAATAAACAAAAAAGGTGGGCTATAGGCGAAGAAAACCACGCAGTTACTGCGTGGTTTTCTTCATACAAAAAGCCTTGCCATAAGGCGGCAAGGCAAGAAGCGCAGCTTATTATTGAAAGCTGCTTTAATCTTCTTTAATGTGTTTATCATATATATCCTTTCCCCATGCCATTAATATAGCTGTTGGAATTGCCCACATTGCTGTTCCTATACCTTCGCCGACTTTATCAAGTGCTTTACTCACTACTTGCTTACCACATTTTTTCAAATACTGTTTCCAGCTCTCTTTTGACGTTTCTTCATCGGTTCCGCCACTTATATAAGATAAATATTCTTCATCCAACACATCCGAAATGGCATCGAATTCATTGCGGAGCCTGGTTACTTCTTCTTTGCTGAGCTTTACGCCATTGGCTTCAAATTCTGCCTCTATTTCTGCGGGAGTTTGTAATTCCAAAATTTTCATCACAAAATCTTCATTTTTCATAAGTTCTTCAAATTTTTCTTTATTTTCCATAAGTAAACATCTCCTAACCATATTTTTTGCAAATTATATGTCAAAGTAATATGATAGTCAATACTTAAAAGAAAAAATTTACATATATTTATTAAAAAAATGAAATTTGATTGCTTTGCGGCAAGTTTTCAAGCAATCTCGCTTTTTCAGGAGTTTCTATTACCGCTTTAGTAACTTTTGCTCTGATTTGGATATTATCTATCGAAACATATTTTCCTTATAATAGACAGTCCATACTTAAAAGAAAAAATTTACATATATTTTATTAAAAAAATGAAATTTGATTGCTTTGAGGTAGGTTCTTAAGCACTCCCGCTTCCTCAAGAGTTTCTATTACCGCTTTTGTAACTTTTGCTCTGATTTGGACATCATCTATCGAAATATATTTTCCTTCTTTTCCTGCTATTTCCAAGTTTTTGGCGGCGGATTCTCCAACCCCTGCAAGGGACGCAAAAGGAAGCCTTATTTTTCCGTTTTCGACTAAATATCTATATGAATCGGATTTATATAAATCAACAGGCAGAACTTCTATTCCACGGGCAAGCATTTCGTTTACTATTTGAAAAGTCCCGTACGCTGCGTTTTCTTTGGCGCTTGCTTCCTTGCCTTTGGAGGTTATTTCTGCCATTTTTTTCTTAACTGCGTTTTTGCCCTTCATAACCGTTAATCCGTCAAAATCTTCGCCACGGACGGTAAAGTAAGCGGCATAGTATTCTGTTGGATAATAAACCTTATACCATCCGAGCCTAAGTGTTGATATCATATAAGCTGCGGCGTGAGCTTTTGGGAACATATATTTTATTTTCATGCAAGAATCTATATACCATTTTGGAACATTATGAGCTTTCATTGTTTCCAAGTGTTCGGGAGTAAGTAGTTTTGTTGCTTTTCCTTTACGAACAATTTCCATTATTTTAAACGCGGTTTTTGGTTCAACGCCTTTTTGCATAAGGTAAACCATTATATTATCACGTGTTCCGATAACTTCCGATATGGTGCAAATACCTTTTTGGATAAGTTCATGGGCGTTGCCGTGCCAGACGTCCGTACCGTGGGAAAGCCCTGAAATTTGCAGTAAATCAGCAAATGTTTTTGGTTTACATTCAATTAGCATTTGCCTGACGAACGAAGTTCCGACCTCAGGGAGCGAAAAAGTTCCCGTTTGAGAATCTATATCTATGGGATTTACTCCGAGCGCCTTGGTTGAGGTAAATAAGGACATTACCTTTTTATCGCTCATCGAAACATCGGTTACTTTAATGCCCGTATAATCTTCCAAATATTTGTAAATTGACGGAACATCGTGCCCGAGTTCGTCGAGTTTACAAATGGTATCGTGTATTGCGTGGAAATCGAAATGAGTGGTGATATTATCGGAATTTTGGTCATTGGCCGGGTGCTGTACGGGGCAAAAATCGTAAATTTCTTTCCCTTTTGGAACAACAACCATTCCGCCGGGGTGCTGACCTGTTGTCCTTTTAACGCCCGTGCAACCCTCGGCTAATCGCATAGTTTCAGCTTTTCCCAAGGAAATGCCACGCTCTT
>CAJLZR010000016.1 GCA_905211185.1 uncultured Oscillospiraceae bacterium
CCGTTATTTTGATGTTAAATACATATAAGTCCAATCTTTATCCGCCTATAATATGTTGCTGTGTTCCGATTGTATAACTATCAAAGTATTTACAAAAATCATTTAATTCCAATTCAGAAACACCCTTATCAGCCTCGTTATGGTGAGTTACAACCGAGCTGTGCATTTTACCGCCTTTTCTCTCTTCATAAACTCTTGATCTTCCGGCATAAGGATTTCTTACTATCACATACTTTTTACCACTCTTCTCTTCCACATCCAAGACAGTATAAGCGTGCATAAGAAAAAGACCTTTGCTATAAATTTTAATACCCCTACTCGCGCCCGCTACAACAACTTTATGGGAATCAGTAGCGTTCTTTATATTTTTGTAAATTTTATTCACTTCACTTGAATATGGACCGCTCGAAAATTTTTTCAAGTGATCTCTATCTAACCCGTGAGATGGATATAAATCAGTAAACACATATTTTTCTCCGGTAAATGCCGCAGCGCAAAATGCCGAATCCGAACCTTGCAAACCATCAATAACTCGGGACTTTATTTTACCATTCTTTTTATATTGCTCCCTTAGTTTATCAAAATACTCTCCTTGCATATATTTTGTTTTATAAACAGCAAAAGCCTTTTCCAAAAGTCTTACCCAAGGCACTCCTTTTTTACGAAGAGCGGATTTATCTACCGTAATATTTAATTTCTCCTTAGATCCGTCAAACTTAAAAAAACTAACCTTTATTTTAGCTTTATTTTTAAACCAATCCACACGCTTTGAAACATCTTGTTCATCAACTACAGGTTTATACTCAGGGAAACAATCAAATATGAGGCTCTGACCTTCTCTTGTGGAAGCCAAAGATGATAAAACTGACAAAAAATAACAATCAAGGTCCGTGTAGCCCTGCTTGATGTCAAGCGGGCTCGGTTTTCCACCATTTGGAAACAATTCAGAATTTTCTTCAAATTTGGTTTTCTTGTGAAATAGGCCATAGCTTACTTGACTATCGTCAACAGCAATATCTTCATCCGGCATAATCGTCACATCCTTTAAAGTAATAATTGCATATTATACACTAATTTATAAATTTGTAAATATATAAATTTATTTTTTGTTGCAAATTTATATTAAAACAGCCAAAAGCATCATTTTTAGTAATCTGTTATATATGTCATTTAAAAATGAACTTGAAAGTGGATTTTTCCCTTTGCCGATTTCAATAGTAAAAGCAGGTTTATTAAATTCCGTTATAAACCAATCTTTAAAACCGCCTCCTTGAGCCAAGCCCTCGGGACTACTTAAAACATAATCACTTGTAAGCGCAAGAATTCGTGCTAAAGTTTCAGAATTATTTGGAACTTTGTCGCCATATTTCCAATATATTTCCTCGCCTTGACTATGGAAAGCAATGGCATAATCAAAATTTTTACTTCTGCAAAGTTTAGTTACAGCCCTGGTTTCCGGCTCGCTTTCGGGATACTTTCCGCCGTACCTTGTTTTTGCGGGACCGGATATGTTATTTGATTTTTCAAGTTTATGCAGCTTTTCCCAATTTGCATCAAAATTGTGATTTATATCCACTCCCCTTGCATTTGCTTGCCAATCAAAAGTTTTTCCCTCGCTTGCCCCTTCCACAACATGTTGGAAGTCTTTGGCGGCAGTACTTCCTTTTAAAGAAATCTCCACACCATCCGGATTTACGCACGGAATAACGTATAGTCCCCTATCTTCAAGGCATTTAAAAATATTTATCCCGCAAATATCTTCCCTATTATAAATTAAACCACCCAGCGTATCCAAAAATCTTAAAACTACCAAACTCGTAAGCCATTCCATACCGTGAAAAGCACACGCAAATAAAACCATTTTTTCTTTACTTCCGATTTGTAATCCCTTTATTTTCCTTCCACACAAACTTTTCCCTATAGTTTCGGATTTTATAAAATCGTACTTTTGTTGGAGCTTTGAAACGCTTTCGAATATATCATTAACTGAATTTAAGTATTGCACAAGATATTCTCTCCTTAAAAAATAATAAGAGGCATTATTTACCACTAGCAAATTTATATTCGATTTTTCAAAAAAATATTTTTACTGCATATTTGGTGTAAAAAAAATATAAAAACACTTGAAAAAAATAAAATAATTAGTATAATCACTATAAATGCCTTATTTTGCACAAAAGGAGTAGATAGCGTATGATTAATTTGAATCAAATAGGCCAAAAAAAATCATTGGCTTTTTATCTTAAACAACTGATCTTATTTGTTGTTTGCGCTTTATTTTTTGGCATCGGAGCGGGTGCAGAGTCTCCTATTGATATTCCCGAAACTTATAAAGTCACCCTCCCGCAGAAAGTGGACGGAGTACAAAAGCTCGAATATATGATGGGCCAAGAAAACATGGGTAATACTGCAGGCACAAGTTCGGTAGATGCTGCGCCCGGTACCAAGCTTAGTTTCTTGGTTCAAATTGAATCCGAAGAATACAGCAAGCTTTGCTCAAAAGATGTTAAGATTCAGACCGAGTCCGGCCAAACGTTGAATTTAATGAAATATATGTACGATATAGACGGCAACTTCATAAAGGTAGCCATCCCCGAAAACGAACCTTTGGATTCTAAACAAACCTATATTACTTCCGATTACAACATCTGTTGCGATGATACAATATATCTAAACAAATTAAATAAAGATACGTTTAACACGCACATAGTGGCCGACACTAAAGATTATTCGCTATCTGAAGCGCTTGATATATCGTGCCAAATCGGTAAAGGAAATCAGACGCTATCTCCTATTTATAACGAAAGCGAAAATAGTTTTGAAATAAATAATATTCCGGTAAATTCTCCAATCTATTTAACAATAAATAAAAATAAAGACTTTTCACAATCGGAAGTCGAGATTTTTAATGGCGAAAACAAACTGGGTATTTCCGAAAACGGAAGCGTTTCTATTCCCGCCATAAAATCGGATGTAAATCTTACAATTAAAAACATTCGTAAAAACAAATATAATTTATCATTTAAAAGCTATTCGGACATTTCGTTTGAATACCGCAAGCAAGGAGAAGAAGATTTTAAATCCGTTTCCGGCGAAGCATTAAGCGTTATTTCAGGCGGAAGCGTTGATTTTAAATGCAACTGTGAAGACGAATCCACTTTGGAAAACAAAGAAATAACGGCAAACGGCATAGCACTTAGAGAATCAGACGGTGTATACAGCCTTTTAAATATAAAAGAAGATACCAATATAAACGTAAATTCCAAAGAAGAATCTTCATACAAAATAAGCTTACCAAATACAGACTCAGGTGTCACGGCAACAAATGAATCTGACGAAACACTCGATTTTGCAAACGTAAAATTTGGAGAAAGCTTTAAATTTAAACTAAAAGCAAACGAGGGCTATGATAGAAACATAGAAAATGTTTCTGCGTATGCGGTTCCAACCGGAAAACTTGTAGATAATGATTATAATGTGGAAGCAAATCCGGAAGAAACATCCGGATATCTACTCAAATCCACCTCGGATGGTGTATTTACAGTTTCTGAGGTTAAGGAGCCCATGTCTATAATAGTCAAAAATGCTGTTAAGAATACTTATCGGTTAAATTTCCCAACGGAGCCGGGCGAGGTTTCATATAGGGTTGAACCTTCCGAAGGAGTTAAAGAAGTATCACCAAATTTATTTACAGTTGTTCATGGTTCGAAAGTTTTTGTTACTTTAACAGCTCCGGATGGTAAACTCTTGCCGGATCACTCTTTAGGCATCAGCATACCCGGCACTACAATTACTAAAAACGGCGGAACATACACAATAGAAAACATTACAGATGATGCCGATATCGTAATAGGCGGCGCTGAAAACAGAACATGCAATATTACGTTTAACAGTGAAGGTATTATTTGTAAGGATGAAAACGGACATGCGCTGGGAAGCAATACACTAACAGCCAATTACAAAGGTTCTGCGAAATTTAAAGTAGATACAAAAGAAGGTTACAAAGCTACAAACGGCATATCCTTGAGCATTGCTCAAGGTAGCGCATCCCTTACCGCACTAAGCGGAGAAAATTTATTTGAAATCTCAAATGTTACGGATAACGTAGCGCTTTCCGTCAAAGGGGTAGAAAAAGAGACAGTTGCGGTAACGCTTAATTCTACCGGAGTCGACAAACCGGTATTCAAATCGCAAAGTAACGAAGAGCTACCTTCGAAAACCGAAATATCCTATGGGAATGATCTGGAATTTACAGTATCCTCGAGGGATGGCTCAAATCAGGCATATACCGTAACAAGCAATGATTCAAACGCAACTATCGAAACAATAGATGCTTCTCAAAATAAGTTTTTGCTAAAAGGCGCCACAGCCAACACCACACTTTCAGCCACTCCAGTTTATTCATCAGGTAGCGCTTTAAATACCGCTACACGTGGCATTGCTTCTGCCGCCACCGGAACGCCACTGTTGGGGGCCGATAATTCACAACACGGTTCAAACGGCATAATAATTCTAGATGGCAGCGATGGCAGCGATGACAGCGATGACAGCCAAACCGAAAGCTATTCAGGCCCCGCTTTGGAAATACATCCATTTAGAACTTTGCAGCTTTATAATGATCCCAGCTACAATAATGCTGCAAGCGTCAATGCAACAATTACGTACACCGATAAAATAAATCCAAAAAATAGTAAAATAATAAGTAATGTCGATATAAGCAAGCCCACAAAGGGGGTTGATGAGCTATGCAATCTAAAAATGGCTTTTAAACCTAATTTTGATAACCCGGATAAATCGCTCGATAATATTTGGAACAAAGCTGATGGTTGGGATAGTAAAAAGCTCCAAACTTTCATAGAAGCTATCAACGGCAATACTTCACTTAAATTCCAGTCAGATTTTACGTTAATGGTTAAATTAGAAGGCGGAACAGCTCCTCGATTTTATAAAGAGCAATCAAAAAAGTACATTGTAAGAGATAAAAACTATATTGTTTCCGGCTTTGAACGTTTTTCGGGAAAATATGTTCCTCTTATAAAAAACGATAACGATAATCCGGACTTAAGCGTCGACAGCCGAAATGGCCCGTATTTAAATATACCACAAGACTATATCAATTGGAGCAGTGATAATTCAGAAACGAATCCGGAGGTATTCACTATGGGAGGAAACTTTACGGGTTCATATAATAACAAAACCGGACTTAATAATAGCTATTGGGGTTGGTCATGGGATGATAGACGGTTAAACTACTACTGCGACAACATAGTTTTAAACTATGATTGCGCTGCACCAAAATATGCTCCCGCAAATATCACTTTTACCAACAGCGGGCTTGCGAATTTTAAAACCAACAGTGGCGAGGCATTCGAAAACAATATGACATCTATTGGTGCCAAAAATGAACTACGTTTTAAACTTTACGCCAGGGAAAGCCATCTCTTTAACCTTGCGGGACTGTCCACAGCAGATAAATTAAGCGATGCAACAAATGCAATTTCTGTGGAAAACGACCCTTCTAGAACATATAGGTTAGTAGCTATCGATTATAGCAGCGATGGCTCTTATATAACTTACAAAATCGATAATATTATCAATAATAACTCCGAAAATCTCGTAAATCTAAAACTGAGTGTTAATAATAGCAAACTTGAAAGAAAAAAATATACATGCTCATTTACAGGCACAAATGCCACGTATTCGGACAGTGAGGGTATTTCGATACCTTCGCAAAAATCATTTGAATATCGTAGTATAAATGATGGCGAAGCTGAGCAATCCTTCATCATCAAACCCGGAAATATAGCCGACATTAATGACAAACCAAAACTTTCATTTAAATTTGGTGGAGGCATAACAGAAAATATTAACATAAGCGACCTCAATTTGGATAATGGTGCTTCGGAAATCAGGTACCTTTGCAAGACTATCGAAAGTGATAACAATACCGCCAATCTTGTAATAAAAATAGAAAAAACAAAACGTGCCGGGCAATACAAGGTAACCATATTACAAATCAAGTATGGTTTTACTATTGATGCCAGTTATAACAAAAAAAAGGTAACAGTTAAATTTTATACTGACGGTAACTTCAATTATAAAATCATAGCTCCCGCCACATTAGTCGGTTCGGAAGACGGTATACTTCCGGGAGCCAATCAAACCTATGCGGAAAGACAAATAACACATGGCAGAAAAGTGGGTTTCATTGTCGTTCCAAATGACGGCTTTGATATAAGCAATATACAAGTCACCGCAAACGGAAACACTGTAGATCTCAAAAATGACTGTTATACCGTATCTAACATCACCGAAGAAACGAACATCCGAGTAAACAATGTTTCAAAAATCACTAATGATGTTACGTTCACACGATATGATAACGTGTTTTTTAAAGATTCAGATAATAACCAGTTTGCCGAAAAGCATTCGGTTGATTATAACGATGATGTTTCTTTCAGAGTATCCGTTTCGAATGCATATGACGGATCCGTAGGCGATATACAGATATTTGCAGAGTATTCAAAATCCGGTGAAAATGTGGAAATTCCAAAAATATATGATCAAGATGAGAATGGCAATCAAAAAACGACATATCATTACACTTTAGAACACGTTAAAGAAAATATTCGTGTTTACGCAAAAAATATGGCACTTAACAAATACGAAATCACCTTAAACCCCACAGATGGTATCGAATATTGGAATGAGTATGGCACTAAAAAACTTGCTACCAAAGCAGGAGACAACGGAAAAACCGTTTATAAAGCAGAAGCATATCACGGAGAAAACTTTAGCTTTAAAGTTGTTGCAAAAACCGGATATGATATATCAAATTTAAAAGTATACAGCAAACCAAAAAGCAGCAACAAATCCACACAGCTTCTCCCCTCCCACGACGTATATACAATAAACGGCATTTCTGAAAACCAGATTGTTAATGCTCAAAACACTCCAAAATCAAAATGCAAATTGGAATTTAGAACTTTGCCGGGAGCAACCTACACAGATCCTTCGGGAAGCACTATTAGTAATACGCTAGAAGTTGATTATGGTTCAAATTATAAATTCAAAATTTCTCTTGATGCCGCTTATAACAAATCCAAACCTAAAGTGAAAATAAAAGGCACAACCGATTTCTTAAAGAAAGGCTCGGACGGAAATTATGAAGTTTCCAGTATTGAAGAAGACAAGATAATAGAAATAGAAAACGTATCCAAAAACACATATACCGCAACCTTCAAAGATACAGAAGGTGTTATATATCGGACTGCCAAAAACAAACCTTTCACAGGAACACAACCGGTTGAATATGAGGGAACTTTGTACTTTAAAATTTCCCTGATGGATGCTTACGATAAGTCAACTCCTCTGGTAATGCTTGATGACAAAAAAGTGCTTAGCGAAAATTCCGGGGTTTACAGCATATCCAACATACATGATGATGTTGTTGTAACCGTCAAGAACGTTGTTAAAAATCCGGAAGAAGTGAGTATCTCGGAAATTCTAAATGTTCCGAAAGAAGTAAACACAACTGATGACGTTGATGCAGTCGTAAAAGCAACAAAAACTTATATGAACTTAAGCGATGAAGACAAAGAACAAGTTACAAATATTGATGATCTTAAAAAGTCCCAAGAAAATGCCGGAAGAATAAATCACTCCTCCGGAGATGTCGAAATAGCCGGTGTTGATTGGAATATTAAATTGATGGTAACACCTCTAACGGATAATGAAGAACAGATGAGAAGTTTTGAAGAAAAAGTAGATAGACGTTCGCTCATATCACTTTACGAAATCCACTTGATCGACCTTCTAAGCGGAAATAATTATGAAGTTCCTTACGGACAAGAAGTTTCCGTAATTTTGCCGGCGCCTAACCTAACCGGATATTCAAATGCGGTAGTGGCACACGAAACTTCCGGCGGAAGTATGGAATACCTTGACCTTAATGTGGTGGATTACAGAGCACAATTCAAAACGTCATCGTTTAGTAAGTTCGGAATAGCTGCCAAGAAACTGGAAAATTATGTGGAAGATCCTTCGAATATGAAAATATCCGTAAACAGCTTGGTTGAAAACGAAGAAGAACTAAAATCACTTTTGGGCGAAGGATTAGTTTCACAACTTGGAAATCTGATTGATAAAACCGATGAAGAACCAAAAAAAGAAGAGATCGGCACTGTAACAGATGATTCCACTTCCAATGAAGGATCCATGGAGGATGTTTTCGGGCTTAAAAAAGTATTCGACGATGCTGGAATGGAAGAAACATATAACTGGATACTCGAGCATGAGCTTATCGCAGTAGTTTCAATACTTCTTATAGGAGCACTGCTTATCTGGCTGTTGCTGGCGCTTGCTCGCAAAAACCAAAAAGAAGAAGAAGCAAAAGGCAAAAAATAATCTGATATTTATATAATAAAACACCTCGGCTTGGGCGGGGTGTTTTTCATATAGCAATAATTTTTTGTCATGAAAAAATAATAAAAGTGGATAAAAAACCAAAAAATTATTGATATTGTAACTATAAGTGTTACAATATCAACATATTATTCAAAATAGGGGTGGTTTTCGTGAAAACAATAAGGGGCGAGGTAGGTAAATACAAAATTATATTTTGCGATGAAAGCAATAAATTTGAGTTTGAAGACAGATCAGACCTAATGGAATTAGGGATCGGATATGTAAAAGGCAGAAGAAAATACTTTTTATATACTCAAAAAACTGACAAAGTAATACCACGAAGCGACAAGTTTAGAATTAGCCAATGGGTTTCCGACGTCATCGCCGCAAGAGCTAAAGAGTGCACCGGGTTTGATTTTACCATGTAGCTAAAAATATTTGAAAACTTTCTATTCTCTCACCTAATATGGGCGGGAGAATTTTTATTGCCCAAAAATGCGAATTCGTTTTATCTAAACAATAAATTATGTATGGTTAAATTTAAAAAATAAAATACCGACCCGGCTGGCAAATTATTGATAGCTTCATAATATACATTTATATACTTACTTTTCTTTTTATAAACGGAGTGATTTTTTATGCCGGAAGGAAAACTTATATTAAATGTCTTTGACGAAACAATCGGAAAACCACTGCCAAACGCAAAAATTTCAATATCTTCTTCGGAAAATCCCGAAAATATAATCGAAGAATTAATTACTGACGACTCAGGGCAATCAGATACTATAAATCTTACAACTCCCCCACTTGAATATTCTCTTACGCCAAATTCACCCATGCCTTACGGAGAATACGACGTAAAAATAATTAATCCGGGTTTTGATAATGTTACCATTCAAAAAATTCAAATATTGCCGGATACCATTTCAGAACAGGATGTTTTTATGCAGCCTGCACTTCAAGACAATCTGCAAAACTTAAACTACTCTATTGCCCCCCACACGCTATATGGAGAATATCCTCCAAAAATTGCCGAAAGCGCCGTAAAAGAGCTCCCCAACCCAAGCGGGTTTGTGGTTTTGGATAAAGTTGTTGTTCCTGAATATATAGTGGTTCACGACGGAGTTCCTGACGACAACAGTGCGCCTAATTACTGGATTCCTTACAAAGACTACATCAAAAATGTTTGCAGCAGTGAAATATATGCCACTTGGCCGGAAGCGACAATACGCGCAAATGTTTTAGCAATTGTTTCTTTTACTTTAAACCGAGTTTATACCGAATGGTACAGAAGCCGCGGCAAAAACTTTACCGTAACGTCCACTACGGCTTACGACCAAAAATTTATATACCAAAGAAACATATTTTCGGAAATATCACAAATAGTAGACGAACTTTTTGCAACTTACATAACAAAACCAAACATAAAGCAACCTCTATTTACGCAATATTGCGACGGCAAAAACGTTACTTGTCCCCAGTGGCTTTCCCAGTGGGGCTCAAAGGAGCTCGGCGAAAACGGCACTAACTATATAGATATACTTAGGTTTTATTACGGCTCTGAAATATATCTTGAAACCACCAATCAAGTTACGGGCATTCCTTCATCATTTCCGGGTCAGGTTCTAGAAAATGGCTCTCAAGGCGAAAGCGTACGGACCATACAAAGGCAATTAAATGCGATAAATAAGAACTACCCCGCAATAGAAAGGATTGCGGTAGATGGTATTTACGGCCCAAAAACAACAGATTCCGTAAAAAAATTTCAAGAAATATTTGGACTTCCACAAACAGGAATAGTCGATTATTCCACTTGGTACGAAATTTCTAAAATCTATACGGCAGTTGAAAGACTTGCTTAGTGTTTTAATTATTTAAAAAACTAAATATTTGAAATTTATAAACAAATTACAAGTGGCTTTAAATCTAAATATAAAAAAATACATTAAAAAAATTTACTCATATTACCAAACTTATTGACTAACTAATGTTTTTTATGCTATCCTTTTCTTGTTGTAATGCATTTTTGAAATAACAATTCAAAATAAGGGAGTTCAATATGAGGAAAACTGATATTAGTCAATTTAGTAATTCTTCAAAAAATTCAAGAATATCGCTAAAACAAAAGCAAATATATAAAAGCAGACGCCTTTTAACTTCGCTGCTGAAAATAACATACAAATTCCTTATAAGCATTCTAATAATTATTATAACAACCGGTCTTTTTATTTTAGGGTCG
>CAJLZR010000017.1 GCA_905211185.1 uncultured Oscillospiraceae bacterium
ACAGCAAATGGAATCTTCAAAATCCGAAAGAGAAACCAGCCTATTTCCTCCGGAAATCTGACCAAATATACGCCTTGCCGCATTATCTATTGTTTCTTTATCCACACCACCCATTATGGGGCTTGGGTTATCAACAGATACAATATTTACAAAAGAACGCACGAAATCGCTTACCATATGCTCCTCGATATTTCCGGCTGTTCCGCTGCAAATGCAGTAACTAATTTTTATGCTCTCGTTATATTGCGCAGGCGGTATTTTTCCATTGCGACCATCACCAAAAAGAATTTCTCCTTTGGGGCAGTCGATTTCATAAACCCTATCATCCATTCCATAAGCAACAAGGTTCGAAACAGGCTTCCATTTAACCCAAATATGTTCGAGCCGTCCTTCGCTATCATATTCGGCTTCCGTTAATTCATTATCGGCTCTTAAAAATTCATCTTGCTCATTTACCGAAATATGCCCTATCTCGTCAACCCAAACGGAAACATTCGAAACGTTTTGGAAAGCAAGACTACAAACTTTGTTTTCCTCGTTTTTTTCTATAAAGAAGTACTCCGGCGGCCTTGTATCCCGCTGAATTACTCTTACGGCATTAAATTGCATATCTCTTATGACCGGGTATTCCGAAACATTTTCTTTATCGGAATATTTATCATCGGGATTTACAATTCTTATAAAATACCCTGTTTGACCAAAGAATGTTGCCTTTTTAAAATTATTTTTTCCGATTAACGTAATTACCTCGCTATGTGAAAAACCTTCTGTATTATCCATAACATCTATGTGTTCCCACTTAGCGCCTTTTTTGCTATCTTCCGCCCAATACTCCCATTTTAGAGAAGGGTTAAATCTATGCACTCTTTCTTCTATATCCACAAACACCCTTATCATTCCCTGAGTAAGAGGCCGACTTAAACTAAAATACATTGCGGGGTGATTACAAAGAGTTTTTTCCATAACGTCAAATATTCCGGAACTCGTCATGTCAAAAACGTTTTCCTTCATATCGGAGCGAACCATCAACTCCTTTAAAGTATGGCCTTCGCCTTCGTATTCATATTTTACTTTCATCTCGTGAATATAAGGGGTAATATAATTTGCATAAAAATCAAATTGATTGCGCATCTTGGAAATACGAGCCCTTATGAAGTATCCCATTTCCGGACCAATTACAATACTTTCTATATCTTCCGGACACTTAAATTTAATCGATCTATGAACATCTTTATCTTTCGGAACTTTAAAAAACTCATCGGAAGATTTATCAATATTTAAGCGTGCCCAACCTGAACCGTTCCAATACTCCCATATAACATGTTCAATCTCCACGTCGTCCGGTTGCAAATCCGCAAAATCCATTTCGCTCATTATATATTTATATTTCTTGTCCGGCGCTTGCGCGTCCGTTTTTATCTTGACGAACTGTATATCAGCGGAAAGTTCAACAGTTGCACCTTTTTTCGTCATGGCTTCATCACACTTTATCGAAAAAGTATTATACATATTATATTGCTCACCAAACGGGAAAAAGTCGTTTTTATCAAGTTCAGATGAATCAAAAATATACTTTTCCGGCTCCAAGACCTCCGAAAATGAACGGTACATAACCTTGCTAAGCGATATTCCACCCTCCGGAACTCTTTTAAATACGCATCTTATAAATCTGGATTCTTTATCCATAACGGTAGTTACTTGTGACTTATTATTAAATTTTATATTAACCCCGTTATCGGTTTTTACAAAAGAATCAACCTTTGCCCATTCTTTGCCGTTATAGTATTCCCAGCTTACATTTTGAGGATCGGAAAATATCTCCGGCAACTTTTTTTGCCCCTTAGCCGAAAATTTATTATAGAAAGAAAACTCAATATTTGTTTTTGACATATCAAAAACAGTTTCATCGCCAAAATAAATCTCGTGGCATTGCAAATTTTCATGAAAAACATTATCAAAAACACGAAAGGACTTTGAAGACTCGGCCTCACTTTCCTCGTCTTCTTCTTCGCCACCTACTATGCAACCTATGAAATCAGATTTAGGCTCTGTAAGGTAAATGCTGTCTACGGAAGTATCTACAACCGAAAGAGGCTCTGTGGTTTCATATACAACTTGTCCTTCATCAGTATCAACATTTGCAAATAGTTGCGTCCCTTTATCTATATATTCTCCATCTGAGTTTTCAAGCGCATTAACCACAACCATACCGGTAGAAGACGAGGACGGCCTTAATTTTATTCCGAGCATATTTAAAAATGTAAGATAATAATTATAGGAAGATTTGTTATAACGGCTTATGGTATTTTCCATCATCTTGCAGAAAACTTTCGAAAAAGTAACACCTAAATCGGAACTGTTTTCATCAAAATTCCACTCGGGAGTATACTCGTGCGCAAGTTTTTTGACATTCCCCAATAGGTCTTTATAATCTCTGCTGTCTAGTTTCGGGATATTACTCATATGTTTGAACCGGCATATTAAAATAAACTTAAATGCCTGTGGTTCTTCTCACTCCCTCCAAATAAGATATGAACTTATAATCAATTAAATTTCATCGAGCTTTTTTGTAAATCTCTCTTGCGTTGGCTCGATGTTTGTAATATAGTCAACATTTACCTCAACCTTTGCAATCGGGCCATCTGTTGCTTTGACAGAAACATTAAGATCCCTAATATTTTTTTGCCACATTTCAATTGCAGAACGCACGCTTCTCCTTATATCCGCAATATATATTGGATTAACAACTCCAAACATATATGATCTTATTTCCGAACCAAAATTTGGGACAATTTTTCTTTCCTGAAGCTGCGTATCTAAAATCATCCTTATAGATTGCTTTATATTTTGGTTATCCTCAACTGTTTTTATTTTTCCTGTAACCTCATCAAGCTGTATAGGAAACTTCCAACCCGTCAAAACGGCCATATTCATCACCTTCATTTTTACTAATTAATTTTTGTCATACTTCCTTTTAACTCCAACATAGCACTGGTATTAACTTTTGCTCCACCTTTACCATCAATTGCAACTTGTCCCGTAGTGCTTTTAATATCCACTCCGCTTTGAGCTTCAATTGTTCCTTTAGCTTTTGCTTTAATTTCAGCATTGTTAACGTCCACTTTAAAATCCTTACCACTACACTTTAAATTAAATCCACCGGATTTATCTAATTTAAGCTCATGCTGATCTGCCTTCATAATAATAGAATCTTTAGCTTGCATAGTAATAGTTCCGTTTTTAAAATCTAACGATAAAAAAGTAGTGCCGTCTTTATTCTTTTCTTCTCCTTCTCTGATTGACACTGTTTCGTTTTCGTCTTCTACTTCTATTACATGTTTTTTTTCGGTTGTAATTTTTAACTTTTGCTTTTGTTTTTCACAAAAAATTTCTATTTTTATGCCTGCATCTTTTTTTTCGCCCTTCAAGGGTAAAGCAATACACATATCCGCAGCATTGTTATCTTTACCAATAATAAGCGGTGATTCATTTTTAGAGTTATACACGCAACCAACAATTATAGGTTTTGTTATATCGTCATTGACGAAAGCGACCAATACCTCATCACCTTGGGCGGGCACATAAACGGTACCGGATTTATTATGAGCCATATCATACATAACTTGAGCAAACGGCAAATTTATCCCGTCCTCCACGAGATCAACGGATACCGTATTAAACTTATCGCTATCTTCGGCCTTATTAACTTCCTTAACGACCCCACGCTGAAGGCCCTTACTCCCGAAGTAATTGGCAAAAACTTTTCTATCAAATAAAATCGGTTCTGGCAAATTTCATTCACTTCCATACAAAAATATATATCTTCAAAAATTAAGCTTCAACAGACTTCGTCGAATTTAAACGTGCATACGTTTCGTATTTATCACCAAACATACGGTGTTCAACACTCGAAAGCATAAAATCATTGTTTAAAAGCTTAACCTTATCCTTAACTTTGTAAACCTTTCCCAATTCTAAACCCGGCTCACCATTCATCAGCTTAACCACAATATTTGCAAAATTAAAATTCCTGCGGTTTTGCTCTATTTCTGAAATGCGCTTCGCATCTTGGTTTGATGACACAGTACCATCAACAATTTGTAACACAGAATCTATATTATTACACATATCAGTAGCGGTTTTACCTGATCCAATCGGTTTTGGGGAAGTCGCCTCACCTTTAATAACTTCAGTATAATCTTTAAGATCCTGAGCTACAGTTTCAACTTTTTTGGGAATACCCAACAAACTAAGCGATTTCTTTATACCGGAAACAATATTTTTATCAAAAACAGTATTGCTGGAATTTCCCGAATACATATCCACAAAATTAAACTTACCATTATCTATAAAAAATAACGCACCGGATAAATACGCCATCCTACAAACAAATTCATAATCACTTTCTCTGTATTGATAAATGGGAATATTAAGTTCAGGCTCATTTGAAATAGATATGTTCTTATCCGAAAATTTTCTTGTATAATTCTTAAATATCTCAGATACACTATCCGAATACTTTTTCTTATCCTTCATTAGCTGACTTTTACGACTTGACATCATCCACACTTTACCATCCATACAGTTTAGCACAACTATTATCTCACCGTTTGGCGCAATCTCAAAATCCGTAGCTGTAATATATCCTATAAATACCGTCTCCGGTTTCTTTGAATAACCCAGTTTTACTTCTATTTTTGCGCCAAACTTTAAATCGCTCATAAATGAAGGGGTATAGTCTTTAACTCCGGATCCATCAGATTTTATACGAACCGAACAAACGCTTGCTTCACACCCAACGGTCTTTTGAACATGCACATACGTAACATAAAGGCCTTTTTGCCCCGAATAAATACTATTGTTTCTATCTTTTACTTTTATTTCAACTGAAGGACGGTAATCACCCATAATAAAACATCCTCTTTATTTTCATAAAATTAAAAAATTCCTACTCTTTGCTTATCGAATTTCATTTTCTCGTCGACTTGCTCAATTACTTTTCTTGATATTGAATTAACATCTATATCTTTCATATAGGATTCTATTAAATTCACTATATCGCTTTTACTTAAGGTTTTCGCTAAAATGTTCTTTTCAATCTTTTTGGTATCCAAAAACGGCTTAGGTATAACTTTTTCTTTGATATCTACCCTTTCTTCGCCCTTTTCAAAGCTACTTTCGGGAGCCTTTTTCTTTTCTACTTGCTCAGGCTCTTGAGGATAATGCCTATCCTCTTTATAAACCATATATCTTTCATCTATATGATTGTGCTGGATCTGCCTGTTAATATTATCTTGCCGATTAATAAGATACTCTTTTTGTAAATCATACGATTTTTCAATATATTTATCAATATGTTGCCGCGCTATATTTCTATATATGTCTTTTGTATCAATTTTAAACTTGCGATCTCTAAATATTCTATCAGGCAAAAATCTCATTACGTCGTGCGTGCGAACATTCTCTTTTACTTTTTCTTCCAAAATATTTTCTTTTACGTGTATTGGAATAAACTTATAAACATCTTCCTTATTCCAAACCTCAACCTTATCCTTACCCGGAGTCTGAATATTTACTATCGGTTTAATTCCGCTTGTTTTTAATAAATTTATTTTTTCTCTGTGGGTTATCTGTTTAAACTTCCTGTGGATTTCTTTTTCGTGAACATCGATTATATCTTTTGTAACCTGTTCTTTTACTTCATCTGTGATTTCTTTAATTTTATTTTTGTAAGTTTTGGCTTTTCTTTCGGTAAGCTTTGTGTGCTTTACCCTTTCAACGTAGTTTTCTACGTCGGTTTTGGTTAAATGATCCTTGGTTATAAGCTCAGTCGAAAGAATATTATTTGTAAAATCCGTATCTTCCGTAAAAACATTATTTATTCTTTCAAGATTACTATGTATGTTCTTAATTTTCTTTTGACGCAAACGAATATCTTTCATCAAAACATTGTTCTGATGAATGTTTTCAGTAAATTGTTTATTTATTGTAATGCCAGAGCGTCTTAAATTTACAATCTCTTTTAAAGCTGTTTTTTCTTCTTCGTTAACCTCGGTTACAGTGCCGGTCCGATTTATGAGTTCGGATCTATCCTCGGTTCTTGTTACGGATACATCCTGCACTGCATCACTATAAATATTTTTAAATTTGTTAATAACATCTTTTTTAGTTGTAAGTTTAAGCAGATTTTTCTTGACGTGTTCTTCAAGATTAATTTTTTTATAATCTATATGCTTTAATACTTCGGTTACGTTTTTGTTGAGGGTTTTTGTATTATAAAGTTTTCTTACTTCGCTATAAAGCCTACTTATATTTCTTTCCTGAAAACTCTTATCCTCTATATACTGTTTTTGGCTTTCTGCTATATTCTCACGAAGTTCTTCAATATTCGTCTTATGAATTACTTTATTTATAAGCTCGGTTTCCGAGGTAATAAACTTTGGAACAGATTTCTGCACGATATTTTCAACAAAAGTTCCGACTTTTGTTAGAATATTCATCTCAGAAACTTTAGATTGCAGATTAATTATACGAGGAAGAAGACCCATTTTATTAACAAGGTTTTCCTCGTAAAACTTATTAATCTCTTCCAAAATTTTTACATCTTGAAATTTGGAAACTTTATCAAATATATTTTTTACGGATTTTTTCTTTAAACCAGACTTATCGACCTGAGCTGCATCTTGTTTTACCGTCAGTTCAGGCGATTTTACATCGACTTCTTTGGTTTTATGAGAAACATGTTTTAAAACTTTATCTACTATTTTTTCATAGTAATTTACTTTATCTAAAATAGTAAGGTAATTTTTAGAAACTTTTTCTAGTGTGACAAGTTTAGATCCGGCATGAAGCTCTGTGTCGCCAATTTCTTCATTTTCTCTCGCCGATTTTTTTTTTGAGCTCTCCAAAAGAGACCTTAGTATATCGGTAAGAGCATCTTTATCAAAGTTATTGCTCGAAACTACTTCTAAATTTTTTATTTGGTTCTTTGTAAGTTTATGTTTTACTCTGAGGACTTCATTTTTTAATTGATTTAGGATTTGCTCGCGCAAAACAGTGTTGTTTTGCACCAAAATATTTCTGTCATCTTCAGTCGCACGGAGCTGCGAAAGTATATCAATAATTTTACCTAACGCTTCAGAATCAAAGTTATCGGTATTAAATCGGTTGATTCATCACAAGTCTACCATTTTTAAAGTTGTAAACTGGTGATTAAAAATTGATGAAAGAAATTGTAGCCATATTATTTTGCGCAAGAAAATGACTACAAAACAAATTGTTATTTTTTAAAGAAATTATACTTGCAGGGGGTTTAATATTCATAAAAGCATTTTTACTCCGGGCTTGCTTTTCCTTAACTTCTTTACCCAAATCCCTGCCTTTTTCTTCTTCCTTCACCGTTACACCGCCTTAGAGCGAATTTTTTAAACTTTCCAATTCACTTAGTTTGTCTTTTAAAAGCTTAGCTGACTTTTGAATTTTTAAATTAATAGAATCTGCCTTATTAGCAAGCTTTTCATAATCATGCATTAAGCGATTTTTTTGAGTAACCGCACTGTTAATCTTGCTCCTAATTTCATCGTTACCTATGCGCCACCCTTGAGTTTCGCTTTGTGATCTGCCAAGCTCCGAGCGTAATTTTCCTATCTTTAATTCTTCGGAAACTTTGTCGGCCAGCGTTTCTTTAAGCTTTTCTTGAACCTCATAAAGTATTGTATTTTTTACGCTAATTTCTTTCTCGAGCGCCTCGGTTTCAATTTGCAGCGCTTGAATTTCCATGCTATTTTGCTCTGACTCTGAAGCATCTTGCTTCTTTACTCTTATCAAGCGAGCTTTTTCAAATTCGGTTTTGGTAATAGCATCAATATTATTTTTTGTCTCGAGTAATTTTTCTTGCTTTGCACGTTCGTACTTTTCATTTAACTCCTTAATCTGCTTTCTTGTTAATATCTTGGGGATTTTTTCCTCGTCGCTTTTTTTTCTGGCGTCCTCAAGTTCCGCTTTCTTTTGGTTCATTTCCCTTTCAAGACTTTCAAGTTTATCATCTAGCGCCTTTATATCTTCTTCTGACTTTTTAATAATCTCCTCAAGTCTTTTTAGCTCGTCCTCATTTGAAGTATCGGGATTGTTTGCATTTTGGTTATCAACCTGGTTTTCCATGTGCTACATCACACCTCCGCTATACGAAAAGTACATTCATATAAACGACTTAACAAATTTAATCTAAAACTTATTTTAAATCAGAGCACTACTTACGAGCCACCTTGCTTTTTAGCTTCTGCCTCTTCGGCTTTTGCTGCTGCAGCATCTTGATTTTCTTTGGCTTTATCTTTGGCTGCTTGCTCAGCTTCACTACGTGCGACGTCTGCTTCTTCAACCGCTTTTGCTTGATCAGCTAGTTCTTTTTCCCTATCCTCTATTTGTTTTTCTCTCTTAGCCTTTGCTTCTTCCTTGGCTTTTTCGGCCGCTTCTTTTGTCGCTGCACCCTTTTTGGCGCTTTCCTCAGCCTCTTTTTTCTTCTTTTCTTCTCTTTCGTCAGCTTTTGCTTGTGCGGCATCTTGGGCTTCTTTGGCTTTTTCTTTGGCTGCCGCGTGATCTTTCTTTATCTTTTCCAAGTTTGCTTCATATGCAGCCTTTGCGTCATCTAATTCTTTTTGCTTGTCTGCTTTGGCATCTTCAAGATCTTTTTTTAGTTTTGCATACTGTTCGTCCAAATCAGCTAAATGCTTCTCGTATTCAGCTTGCTCTGCAAGCCACTTATCGTGTGCATCTTTACGCGCTTTGGCAAGCTCCTCCTCAAGCTTTGCGGTAGTCGGAGCGCTACTATCTTCACTCTCACCCGGAAGATATCCAAAAAATGTATTAGGAGGCGCACCGAGCGGAATACGTATAAGCCCCGTGTGCGCAATAGTTATACTTTCTATCGAAATATCACTATTATCCGCACTGAGGCTATCGCATTCCCAGGACGTCATTCCCAATGACAAAAAGCTGTACATAGCACTGAGTCGCTTTTGTCTATCGTAAACTTCTATCGTCCCAATAGCAGGGCCTTGCTCAAGAGTTGCCTGAGGATCTTGAGTATTAACAGCAAGCAGTGCCGCTTTACGCGCAAGGTTATTAGGGATTAGCGCCGCTGCCATTCGTGCGGCATCAGTTATAATAGGCAAACACCGTAGCATAAGCCCCCTTTTGCACTCCAAAGTCGGAGCTTCGTTGCTCGGCTCTCCTACCATAAGTTTATGGTCGTTGACCCCGCCCTCTTGAATGTAATCTACGGGATTTTCAACCCTCAGCCCTGAAATTTCTTTAAATCCATAAGTAAAATTATTTAAAGTAAGTATGAAATTAAATCCTTGAATAAGGTGGGTAACAGGGGAAATAGCAATAGGTGGTAATTTTTTCGGTTTATCATCAAAAGGATACGACCTATAAGTGGTTTCATAAGTACGCCCCCGCACATATGTTTTATCAGGCTTTCTGATTTTTTTGCTATCCGTAGCCACGCAACCTCACCTCTCAGGAGTCAATATCAAATATGTTTGTTTTCTTTTTGCTGTTTTGCGAATTCATTTTTTTGTTTATTTTTGAAACCTCTTGGCAAAACTTTATTCTTTCCCTATGAGGCAAAAGCATAAGTTCCCCACGAGACCAATGAAAATAATAAGCCAAAAAAGCTATCTCTTCATATAGCACCTTGACGGGATAACTTTTTAGGCTTCCCCGAAAAAAGGTATTTCGTACCTGAATTCATGTGAACATTTAGGGCAAACTACTACTGTCGTAGGTGGTTCGACAGCATTAATCTTTTGATACAAATCTTGTAAATACGCCATATCACACGTAAATAATTTTTCAATAACATGGTTATCTACGGTATCTAAGGTGCCTAATTTAACTATTACCCTTTGCAAAAGCAAAATGCTCAAATATCCGGGATTAACCTTAACTCTCGGGTCATTTAAAGGTACAATTTCATCTGCCGCATTTGCAAGGCGCATAACGCCTTTTTTGTGTACCTTTCCTTCTTTATCAACATATCCTTTTGGTAACTCAAACTTTACTTCCGTTTCGAAGGGAACTGACATATTAAAAATCACTCTTCCTTTTTAATTTACACATTTCCCTCCTTGCAAAACAAGGTATGCAAGGAGAGAAATAATAATATACTTTAAGTTTTTTAGATTTAATCACTAAGCAGTAATACGCTGAATTCCTTCATGCTGTATTTCCAGTGTTTCAATCAAAATAGATGAATCATCCGCGCTAAGGTCATTTGACTCATAATGGGAAGGCCATGCGTTATACATTTCCCATTTAGCTTGTGGCGCACCTTGGTTATCATAAACTGTTATTATAGCTTTTTGAACCGGGGTTACAGTCTCACCGCAAAGGAAACTGCAGAACCAATCGTAAAGCTCTGTACTCTGGTACATTCCTTTTTCAAGCCTCATTGGATCATATGATACCAATCCCGGTACTTTTCTGTTAGTAAGACTTGCAAATCCGCCTTCTCTATACTCCTGAGTATCAACCGTAGCACCAAATCCCCCGGAAACTGTCTTAAACGAAGTTATTCCTAGCCCGGCAAAATCGGCAGTAAATCTAAATCCGCGAAGCGGG
>CAJLZR010000018.1 GCA_905211185.1 uncultured Oscillospiraceae bacterium
TATCAAAATTTATGTTATATATGTAGTAATGAAAAAACTATACAAATTCTAAAAGAAAATAGTGATAATGTATTATGTATTGTTCCTTATGAATCACTTAATATATATGATGAAATAAGTCCTTTTTATAAAAATATATTTGTAATTTTGGTTGCGTTTATAGTTACCGTTTCGATAAAATGGGTAGGAATGCTAATTATAAATTCGCTTTTGGTACTGCCTGCGGCATCGGCGAGAAATTTGGTCAAAAATATGAGAGGTTACCATGTTGTTTCCGTTTTGATTTCTCTTGTTTCGGGAATATCGGGGCTTATAATTTCATATTATATGGGTACGTCTGCGGGTGCCACGATAGTTTTGGTTTCGGCGGCGATATTCTTTATAACGTTTTTTACAAATAAAATTTATCATTTGAGTTAATTTTAAAATGGTTAGAATCAAGGTGATTATCGTAAAACTGCTAAAATTAGTTTTAAGTGCGTTAAAATATAGTGATAAGTTTTTATGGGCTGTTACTTTATTGGTATCGGTTTATAGCTTGCTGCTTGTTGCCAGCGTTTCGAGGGAAGGATTTAATTATTTTACGGTTCAGTCCGTTTCGGTAGCCATCGGTCTTTTGGGCGCTGTTTTTTTGCAAATTGTAGATTATAGGTTGCTTGCAAAGTATTCTAAAATTATAGCAGTAGTTGGAGTTTTGCTTATAATTTATACTTTATTTGCCGGCGTTGCCGTGGAGGGTTCTTCGGGTGTTAACGCAAGGGCATGGATAAAACTCCCGGGCGGAATAACTTTTCAGCCGTCGGAGCTTGTTAAAATCGGGTTTATAATAACTTTTTCCAAACATGTTTCAAAGCTTAACTTGAGCAAACTAAAAATAAGCAATATCGATGATCTTAAAGAGTTGGTACTTTTGGGGGTTCATATTTTAGTCCCCGTTATTTTAACGCATTTTCAAGGTGATGACGGAGCGGCAATAATATTTTTGTGTATAGCTTTAATGATTCTCTTTATGGCAGGGCTTAAAATACGGTATTTTGCCCTTTTAGGAGCTCTTGGGGCTTTAATGGCGCCTGTTTTCTGGCATTTTGTTTTGGCGGACTATCAGAAAAAAAGACTTATAACTCAGCTTAACCCGGAAGCCGACCCCCTTAATATGGGCTATCAGCAAATTCAAGGCAAACTTTCCATTGGTTCGGGCGGAGTTTTCGGCACAGGGCTTTTTAACGGACCCAGAGTTGCAAATAATGTGGTTCCGATACAGGAAAGTGATTTTATTTTTTCTGTTTCCGGCGAAGAACTTGGATTTTTAGGTTGCGCTTTTATAATAGTTCTTCTTTTGTGTATGATTTTTAGAATCGGCTTTATATCACAAAGGACCGGAAATAAAGTGGGCTCAATGATTTGCTTTGGGTTTATCGGCCTTATTTTATCGCAGACGGTTTTTAATTTGGGAATGTGCCTAAGTTTGCTCCCTGTTATGGGTGTTACTTTACCATTTTTCAGTGTTGGCGGTTCTTCGGCTGCATGTTTGTATTTAGGTATGGGTATAATTCAAAGTATATATCTTACGAGAGATGAAACCAAAAAGAAGCTGACAAATGAGCAAATGGAAAGTGAGTGTTTATGAAAAAAGCACTGGTGGTGTTTGCTTCTCCGCATTCAAGCGGAAGCACCGCAAAAGTTTTGAATTTTTTGAAAGAAAAGATAAAATCCGAATTTAATTTTTATACGATAAACGCCTACGAGAAGACCCCCAAACCGTGTATCGATTGCGGAAAATGTAAAGAAATGGGCGAATGTGTGTTTTATGATCTTGAGGATTTGGACTATTACTTAAATGTTTGTGATTTAGTAATTTTGGCGTCTCCCGTCTATAATTATTCTTTTCCCGCTCCATTAAAATCGATAGTTGATAGAATGCAGCGGTATTATAATATAAAAAAAGCCAGGGGCGCTTCTCCTTTTGAAAAAAAACCAAAAAAAGGTATTATAATACTAACCGCAGGATCTTATGAATTTGATAAAAATATTATTTGTGCGCAGATTGATCCTGTTTTAAAACTTTTAAATATAATAGATATAAATTATATAATATTAAAAGATACAGATAATAAAAAATTAAATATTGACAATTTTTTCTCAAAAAGTGAAAATAGTATAAAGAGTATTATTTCTAACTTGAATTGAGAATTTAAAACTATCATTTTTAATTTCAGGAGGTTTCGTTCGTTATGGAAAATCGTTGCATGAACTGTATGGAACTTTTGGAAAATAATGAAGATATTTGCTCAAAATGTGGCTACGAAACAGATGCACAGCAATCTTTGCCGTTTATGCCGAAAGAAACAACGCTTGCAAACAGGTATATTGTGGGCAAAGGTTTGGAAATAGATGGAGAAGGTCTTAGCTATATAGGTTATGATGAAAGTAAAAAAACCAAGGTATATATAAGGGAGTTTTATCCTTCGAATTTTTCTTCCCGTGCAAGCGATGGTATAAGTGTTACGACTGAGCCAAATTTTGAGAAAGTTTTTAAAAGTTTACGTGCAAACTTTTTTAAGTATTTTCGTTTTGTTGCAAGAGTTCGAAATTTGCCGTCTGTGGTTTCGGTTTATGATATATTCGAAGCAAACAACACAGTTTATGTTATAAGCGAATGGGTAGAAGGTACCAGACTCGACCGCTTTTTGG
Source organism: uncultured Oscillospiraceae bacterium (assembly GCA_905211185.1). The sequence goes on from CAJLZR010000018.1 coordinate 2,692, forward strand.
GTTCAAAAGGCGGACGCCTTGAATGGAACGAAGTTAAAGAGATGTTTATGCCGTTTTTGAGCTCTCTTAGCCGTATGGAGGCTGTGGGGATTAGGCATTTGGGAATTTCTCCCGATAATATTTTGGTAACTAAAAATAAAGAGCTTAAATTAACCGGTTTTGCTACCAAAAGTCTAAGAAGCGCCAATTCCTTGATAAGCAGTCAATTATATGACGGCTGTACGGCGTATGAGCAATATTTAGATAATTATGAATCTTCGGAAAGTACCGATGTTTATGGGTTTGCTTCCACTTTGTTTTTTGCACTTACGGGAGAATATCCGCCATCAGCTTTGGAACGCAAAAAAGATGATAAATTAATGATGCCACAGATAATACTTAATAATTTGCCGGAAAATGTTGTTTCGGCGATAGCCACTGCGCTAAGGGTTTATCCTAATAGCCGTACGCTTTCTTTTGAAACCCTTAAAATAGAACTTTCCGATTCACCTGTTCTTAACGTGCAAGATATTGAAAGTGATGATGGTGCTCCCGAAAACTTTGATTATGAAGAATCATCTTATAACAGCAAAAAGTCAAAGCCGATTTCTTGGGGAATTGTTTCGTGCGTTATAACGCTTGTTGTTTTATTAGTTGGCTTGGGCGTTTATTGGTTCTGGCTAAGAAATAAATCTGAAAATAACGGTACTCCGGAAAACACAAATTTGCAGACCGACCAATACACAAAAAACGATATTGATAAGAAAAAAGATGAAACAGCCGGTAAAATAACGGTTCCAAACATTGTCGGCAGAAATTTTAAATCTGTTCAAGATGAATTAAAGTATAATGATGAATATAGCGTAGTGCTTTTATCCGAGGAATTTAGTGATGAAATTGCCGAAGGGTGTATTATTTCTCAAACTCCGAGCGCCGGCGAGGAAGCATATGAAGGCACTATGATAGCGGTAAACGTAAGCAAAGGCAAGAAAGCAAAGCCGCTTCCGTCCGTTGAGGGGAAAACACTTTCCGAAGCATCGCAGCTGCTTTCCGAAAATAAAATAAAATCAGATTCCGTAAGCGAATTTAGCGATAAATACCCAGAGGGTACAGTTGTTGGATATAAAAATCATAAAGCAGGCGATGAAGTTGAGTATGGCTCTCAGGTTACGCTGATTGTAAGTAAAGGTAAGGCATAATTTTAAGATTTTTCAAAATAGTTAACATTCTGTTTTGTTTGCTCCCTTGCTTGCTTTGCGGCAGGGAGCGCTTTTGCTTTTAAAAAATCTGTTATGTGTAAAATTTTGTTGAATGCCTGTGGAATAAACTTATTGAAAATTTAAGGGAAATAGAACTGAAATAGGCATTGACTTGTCTACATATAGGGGATATAATATACCTAACATACCATATATAGTGTTCGATTTAATTTGTAGTCGCAACAGTATTTGGTCTATTTTTTTGAGATATTTTTAGTATACTTATCAAAAATTTTAGATATAAGATAAACAGAAAGGAAGATTTTTAAATGGCAGAAATTATCCTGTATAGTAACGGTTGCCCTAAATGTAGGGTGCTTGAAACAAAATTGGGTGCAAAAAACATTAAGTTTGAAAAAAGCGATAATTTTGATAAGCTTTTGGAGCAAGGAAAGCAATCTTTACCTGTTTTGGAGGTGGATGGGAGTCTTTTGGATTTTCCCACTGCCAACAGCTGGGTAAATAACTATAATAGTGAATGTGAGAAAAACGAAACTGAAAAGGCCGAAAGCCCAGTAACTGCCGGCATTGGTGTTTAAATTAATAGTGTTGGTGTTTAAACTGCGCAATTTGTGAGGTTTGTTTTTAAGGTGATTTTGAGAGGATGTTTGAGAATATGAATATAGAGCTAAATTTTTTTAAGCCATTTACCGATTTTTTGCAAAAATTAAAAAGCAAGTATGATGAAAGATTTTCGATGATGAATGGATTTTCAAATTCGAATCTTAATTTTACTGATTTTATAGATAATTTTATACAGTCGAAAACTGTTGCGGAAACCACAATAGATGCAAATGCAAACAGCACCACAAGGGACGTTCGTACACTGCTTTCCGATATGGTTAAACCCCATACCAAACTGCTTTCTTATAATAAACTTTTTAAAGAAATAACGAATAAATATAGCAAAGAAGTTGCTGAATATTGGCTCGAAGGCGAATGGAACGGTGAGTTTTATCTTCATAATTCCGCAACGGCCTCATTTATTCCTTATTGTTATGCGTACGATTTGGATAAACTCGTTGAAAAAGGGTTGTTCTTTATAAATAAATTCAAAACTGGCGCTCCAAAGCACCTTACAACTTTTAATGACCACGTTTTGGAATTTATAAGTTGGGCATCGAATCGCAGTAGCGGAGCGGTTGGACTTCCGAGCTATTTGCTTTATTCTTACTATTTTTGGTATAACGATGTTAAAAATAATTTTTATTTAAAAGACCCCGAATACTACCGCAGACAGTGCTTCCAAAAATTTATTTATGACTTAAATCAGCCGTATTTAAGAGTAACCGAATGCGCTTTTTCGAATATTAGCGTTATGGATAGAAATTATTTAACGGAACTTTTCGGCGGCAGACAGTTCCCTGACGGCGAATATGTTATCGACCATATTGAAGGCATAATTGAACACCAAAAAGTGTTTATGGAAGTTGTTTCAAAAATCAGGGAAGAAACGATGATGACGTTCCCTGTGCTTACGTATTCCTTACTTTATCAAAATGGTAAATTTGTTGATGAAGAGTTTGCTCGTTGGTGTAATAAACACAATATGACGTGGTACGATAGCAACTTCTACGTAGGTAATGACGTAACGAGTCTTTCAAATTGCTGTAGGTTAATTTCCAATACTTCTAAGCTTGATGCTTTCATAAATTCCGTTGGTGGAACATCGCTTTCGATAGGAAGTATACAGGTAAACACAATAAATTTGCGACGTATCGCAATAGAAGCCGCAGGAAGCAAGGAGAAATTCTTGGAAATATTGCGTGAGCGCCTTGATAATTGCGTTAAAGTTCTTGATGTTGTGCGTGATATTATCAAGCAAAACATAGAAAGAGGTTTGCTGCCCAACTATTCTTACGGACTTATAGAGATTGAAAAACAGTACAACACAATCGGAATTACAGCAATGTATGAAGCAATTTCCGAATTTGGATTTATTGATACAGATGAATTTGGCAATAAATCTTATTCTCAGGAAGGCCTTGATTTTGCAACCGAAATTTTAAATGCCATAAATGCTCAAAAAGATTCCTATAAATTTGATTATAGCATAAACGTTGAGGCGATTCCCGCAGAACGCGCAAATGTAATACTCAGCCAGAAAGATGCTATTTTGTACCCGAGTAAAGAGCAGTATTTTATTTATTCAAATCAGTGGATTCCGCTTATGGAAAAATGTACTTTAAACGAAAAAATCAAACTTGGCGCAAAACTTGATAAAGAGTGCGGCGGCGGACAGATTTCCCACATAAATCTTGCCGGAAAATTTGCAAGTGAAGAACAGGCTTGGAATTTACTTAACCATATAGCTAAGTCCGGAGTTATATATTTTGCTTATAACTGCAAGATTTCTGTTTGCGAAGATGAACATGCTTTCTTTTCTCCAAGATGCCCCAAGTGCGGCAAAGAGGCAAGCGATACTTACTCACGGGTTGTTGGATTTTTAGTTCCCGTTTCGGCTTACAGTAAAGAACGTAAGCAAGAATTTGAGCAAAGAAAGTGGTTTGATTTAAATGAAAATTGAGTTTCCTTCCGATAGCCTTTCTATTACGGTTAAGGAAATTGTTGACGAAAATTTTCAGGATTATAAAAAATCATCCATGTTTGTTGCCACGTCTCGTTGTGACTTTAAATGTCTCAAGGAGCGTGGCCTTGACTTTTCTATGTGCCAAAATATGAAGATTTCCAAAATGCCGAATAAAAAAATGTTTATTCCTCATCTTTTTTCACGCTATATGCTAAATCCCATAACCAATGCCGTCGTTGTGGGCGGTCTTGAGCCGATGCTCCAGTTTAAAGAGGTTTTAGATTTGGTATCTTATTTTAGAAGTAATAACTGCCATGACGATTTTGTAATTTATACGGGATATTATGAGCATGAAATTAAAAATGAGGTGCAAAACTTAAAAAAATTTGATAATATTATAATTAAGTACGGCAGATTCATACCTGATTCCAAAAGTATTTATGATAAGGTTTTGGGTGTAACTCTTAGCTCTGATAATCAACATGCCGTTAAAATAAGCTAAGGGAATCCGTATTTAATTTGCGATAATGGAGTTGAATATTTTTTACAATGGGAAAAGATATGGATGCAATAGTTGCGCTTTGCAAGAATCGTGGGTTTGTTTTTCCGGGCTCTGAAATTTATGGAGGCCTTTCCAATGCGTGGGATTATGGCCCTCTTGGCGTGATATTTAAAAATAATGTTAAAAACGCATGGCTTAAAAAATTTGTTCAAGAATGTAAGTATAACGTTGGCCTTGATGCCGCAATACTTATGAACCCAAAAACTTGGGAAGCTTCCGGTCATGTGGGAGGTTTTTCGGATCCTTTAATGGATTGCAAGGAATGTAAAACAAGGCACAGAGCAGATAAATTGATTGAAGATAATGGAATAGACCCGAATGCCATGACGTTTGCAGAAATGGAAGATTGCATTGAAAAAAATGATATAAAATGCCCGCAGTGCGGTAAGCATAATTTTACCGGCATAAGAAAATTTAATCTTATGTTTAAAACGTTTCAAGGAGTTACGGAAGAGAGCAAAAATGAAATATTTTTAAGGCCTGAAACCGCTCAAGGTATTTTTGTAAATTTTTTAAATGTTCAAAGAACTTCACGTAAAAAATTGCCCTTCGGTATAGCGCAAATAGGTAAAGCGTTTAGAAATGAGATAACTCCCGGTAATTTTATATTCCGTACACGTGAATTTGAGCAAATGGAGCTTGAATTTTTCTGTAAACCCGGAACGGATTTAGAATGGTTTAAATACTGGAAAGAGTTTTGCAAAAATTGGCTTTTAAGTCTTGGTATGACGGAAGAAAACATAAGGCTTCGTGATCACTCAAAGGAAGAGCTTTGCCATTATTCGGCCGCTACTTCCGATATTGAATATAAATTTCCTTTCGGCTGGGGTGAGCTTTGGGGTATTGCGGACAGAACAAATTTTGACCTAACGCAGCACCAAGAATTTTCGGGCAAGAATTTGGAATATTTTGATGCCGAAACAAACGAAAGGTACCTCCCTTACGTAATAGAGCCGTCGCTTGGCGCGGATAGAGTTTCGCTTGCGTTCCTTTGCGATGCATATACAGAAGAAAAGATTTCCGAAAAGGATACACGTATAGTTTTAAAATTTCACCCTGCTCTTGCGCCGTTTAAAGCGTGCGTACTTCCTCTTTCTAAAAAATTAGGCGAGGGTGCCGAAAAGATAAGGGAAGAACTTTCAAAATATTTTATGGTTGATTATGATGAAGCGGGCTCTATCGGAAAACGCTACCGCAGGCAAGATGAAATCGGAACGCCACTTTGCATAACTTACGATTTTGATAGCGAAAATGATGAATGCGTAACGGTGCGTGACCGTGATACAATGGAGCAAGAGCGTATTAAAATAAGCGATTTAAAGGAATATATCGGTAATAAGATTAGTTTTTAAGTTAGTAAAATATGAAATTAGTAGTAAAAATATAAAGTAGAAAGGTTGTGTTTTAAAGGAATTTGCGTTTTGGCAAGTTTCGTGTTTGTAAATGGAAAAAGTTATATATATGGATAATGCGGCAACAACAAAAGTAAATCCTCAGGCGCTTGAAGCAATGCTTCCGTTTTTAAAGGATGATTTTGGAAATCCTTCAACCATTTATAGTATTGGGAAAAAGGCAAGAAAAGCCGTGGAAGAGGCAAGAAAGACCGTTGCAAATTTGCTTGGGGCGGATAGCAAAGAAATATTCTTTACGTCATGCGGAACGGAATCCGATAATTGGGCAATAAAGGGCGCAGCTTATGAGGGTTTAAAAAAAGGAAAAAATCATATAATAACATCCAAAATTGAGCACCACGCCGTTTTACATACCGCAGAAAGACTGCAAAAAGACGGATTCGAAATAACATACTTAGATGTCGATAAAAACGGTTTGGTAAATCCTGAAGCAGTTAAAAATGCCATAACCGATAAAACTGCGCTGGTCACAGTAATGTACGCAAATAATGAAATCGGGACAATAGAGCCGATCGCCGAAATTGGTAATATATGCAAGGGAAAGGGAGTCCTTTTTCATACCGATGCGGTTCAAGCCGTAGGACATGTTAAAATTGACGTAAAGGCCCAGAATATTGATATGCTTTCACTTTCGGGACATAAATTCGGAGCTCCTAAAGGAATAGGCGTTCTTTACATAAAAAAAGGCGTTAGAATACAAAAATTCATGGAAGGCGGAGCGCAGGAATCGGGAAAACGTTCAGGTACCGAAAATGTTGCGGGAATAGTAGCTCTTGGAAAGGCTATTGAGGCTGCTTATGAAAATATTGACGAAAAAAACAAAGCGCTTACCTCTAAAAGAGATAGATTAATTTCCGAACTTTTAAAAATAGAGCGTTCACGTTTAAATGGAGATAGCAATAAAAGGCTTCCCGGCAACGTAAACGTAAGTTTTGAAGGAATAGAAGGCGAATCTCTCCTTTTGTTTTTGGATATGGCAGGAATATGCGCTTCTTCCGGTTCGGCTTGTACTTCGGGCTCACTAGACCCCAGCCACGTTTTGCTTGCAATAGGTCTACCTCATGAAATTGCACACGGGTCACTCAGGCTTACTTTGAATGAAGATAACACCGATGAAGAAATAGATTATGTTGTAAAAGAAGTAAATAAGACGGTAAAACGCTTAAGAGCGATGTCGCCGCTTTGGGAAAAAATAATTAAAGGCGAAAGGGGCTAAGTAAAATTGGATTATAGCGAAAAAGTAATGGATCATTTTGCAAATCCTCGTAATGTCGGAGAAATTGAAGATGCTGACGGTATAGGGGAAGTAGGAAATCCAAAATGCGGAGATATAATGAAAATGTATCTCAAAATAGAAAGTGGAATTATAAAAGATGTAAAGTTTAAAACGTTCGGTTGCGGAGCGGCAATAGCCACGAGCTCCATGGCAACAGAGCTTATAAAGGGCAAATCCATTGAGGAGGCGCTTAAAGTGACAAATAGAGCTGTTATGGAAGCGCTTGACGGCTTGCCGCCTGTAAAAGTGCATTGTTCTGTTTTGGCCGAGCAGGCAATAAAAGCAGCGCTTTCCGACTATTATACAAAAAAAGGCATAGACCCCACACCGATAGTCGGGGCT
>CAJLZR010000019.1 GCA_905211185.1 uncultured Oscillospiraceae bacterium
CGACGGGCTGGAACTGCACAAGGGCGACTACATCGGCATGGGGTATAAAGATAGGCTTGATATAACATCATATATATATGAAATAATAAACAAATTTAGCATTAATAAGCCAGAGCCCGAAATATTACTTTATGGCTGCTCTATGGGCGCTGCAACGGTTATGATGACATTAGCCGAAAAATTACCGAATAACGTAAAAGCTTGCATTGCAGATTGCGGATATTCTTCTGTTTGGGCGGAACTTTCTTATCAATTTAAAAAAATTTTTAAATTGCCCGCTATTCCTATTCTTAATTTCATGTCGCTTATGACTAAAATTCACGCAGGGTATTTTCTTGAAAATATAAACGTAAAAAAACGACTGAAAAAATCAAAAATCCCCGTGCTTCTTATACACGGGGGCAACGACACATTTGTTCCAACCGAAATGACAGAGGAAAATTATAAATCTATAAATTCTCCAAAGGAAAAACTCATAGTACCCGGCGCGGGGCATGCGGAATCTTCCAAAATTGCGCCTGAGCTCTATTGGAACAAAGTTTTTAATTTTATTTCTAAATACATGGATTAAATAAATTCGTTAAAAAATAACTTTACCTCAAAATCAAACACTAAACAATATATCTTCGTAATTCGGAAACGGCCAATAAACTTTCGGCATTTCGAGTTCCAAAGCGTCTACAATTTTTCTTACCTCAAGCATTGTACCTGCAACCACATCCCTATAGCTACAAGCGGAGCCGACTATATCTTTTATGCTGTTAGCGTTTTGCTCACATAAATCTAATTGTTGAACGGCTTTGAAAAGTTTTGTTGATAAATCGGAAAGTTTCTTCAGCGAACCATATTCATAATCAGAGGAAATATCCATATGTAAATTATTTTTAACCATAAGAGTTTTTGCCAATTTATGATTATATTTGCTAACTGCGGGCAATATCTCGCTTTTTACCATGCTTATCATGGTTTGTGCTTCTATATGCATTAATTTGCAATAGTTTTCCATATGAATTTCGTACCTGGAAACAAGCTCTATACGTGAAAGGACGCCGTTACTTTCAAAAAGCTTTATATTTTTTTCATCGAGCAAATGCCCCAGAGCATCAACAGTTGTGGGATAAATCGGAAGTCCTCGCTCTTTAGCTTCCTCTGCCCACTCATCGGAATAACTGTTACCATTAAAAATAACCCGTTTATGTTTTTTTATGGTTTCCACCATTAAGCTATTAAGGCGATCCGTCGGATTTTGGGATTCTTCCAAAACATCCGCAAACTCCTTAAGCGCCTGCGCCATAATTGTGTTTAAAACTATATTCGGCGTGGCTATTGATTGATTTGAACCAACCATTCTAAACTCAAATTTATTGCCTGTAAACGCAAACGGGGAAGTTCTGTTTCTATCTGCCGTGTCTTTTGGAAAACGCGGAAATACGTTAAGCCCTATTTCGAAAGCGCCTCTTTCTTTTTGAGTATAAATTTCGCCGTTTTCGATTGATTCCAAAATTGCCATAATTTCAGGCCCTAAGTAGATGGAAACTATTGCCGGAGGCGCTTCCTGTCCGCCAAGTCTTGAATCATTGCCAAGAGAGGAAACCGAAATTCTAAGTAAATCCGCATACTCATCAACAGCTTTAATCATAGCGCACAAGAATACTAAAAACTGTATGTTATCACGCGGTGATTTCCCGGGATCCAAAAGGTTTATTCCCCTATCGGACGATAAAGACCAGTTATTGTGCTTTCCGCTGCCGTTTATAAATTCAAAAGGTTTTTCATGAAGCAGACAAACCAAATTATGCTTTTCGGCAACATTTTTAAGAGTTTCCATGATTATATGGTTTTGGTCTGCCGCTAAATTCGAACACGTATGAATTTGAGCAACTTCATGCTGTGCGGGAGCAACTTCGTTATGCTTAGTTTTGGAAGGCACGCCAAGTTTCCAAAGCTCCGTATCGAGGTCTATCATAAAATCTGCAACTCTTGGACGCAAAGAGCCAAAATAGTGGTCGGATAAATCTTGAGCTTTAACAGGCTTTGCGCCAAACAATGTTCTTCCGCAAAATATTATATCTTTACGTTTTTGATACATATCCTTATCAATAAGAAAATACTCTTGCTCCGCGCCCACAGAGGGAGTGATTTTATGCACTTTATTATTACCTAAAATTTTAAGAATCCTAAGCGATTGCTTGTTAAGTGCATACATTGATTTCAAAAGAGGAGTTTTTTCATCGAGCACTTCTCCACTATATGAGCAAAAAAATGTTGGTATATAAAGCGAATTATTCTTAACAAAAGCGTAAGAGGTAGGATCCCAAGAAGTATACCCTCTTGCTTCAAAAGTAGCCCTAAGACCGCCGGATGGCAAGCTTGAGGCATCTGATTCGCCTTTTATGAGTTCCTTACTGGAAAAATTCATCTTTACATTTCCCTCGGAATCGAAATTCAAAAAGCTATCGTGCTTTTCTGCAGTTACTTCCGTCATTGGCTGAAACCAGTGAGTAAAATGCGTAGCGCCTTTTTCAAGCGCCCACGTTTTCATAGCTTGCGCAACAATTTCTCCTATTTCTGTACTTAGAGGCGTGTTATCATCAATTGCTTTTTTTAATTCTTCGTAAATTTTAGAGGGCAGCCTTTTTTTCATTTCAGCATCGCTAAAAACCATACTTGCATATATCTTTGGAACATCTTTCATATTCAATCCAACTTTCTAAAAAATCTAGTTTATAAAAAACTCTTTTTAAAACACAACCAGTTAATTATATATCATATTTTTTGTCTATTCAACATGGTATAATGTCCATATATTAAATATTATAAGTAAGTAGGTTTTAAAATTGAAAAAAAGATTTTCCGCTCCAATCGCCGTATTCTTGATAATATTAAAAAAAGAAAACGAAAAAACAAAAATACTACTTCAAAAAAGGCAAAACACGGGATATATGGATAACATGTGGGATTTATGCGCAAGCGGACATGTAGAAAACGGCGAAACCGCAACAAAAGCTATCATACGGGAAGCAAAAGAAGAAATAGGAATAAAAATTCTTGACGAAAATTTGGAGTTTACCGGATTTTACTATAATTATATAAAGAGAAAAACTTACTGCTACGTATATTTCAAAGCAGTTAAATACGAAAACACCCCAAAAATATGTGAACCTGAAAAATGCTCAGCACTTAAGTGGTTTGATATAGAAAATCTGCCTACTGACATGATCCCCGACCGAAAAATTTCCGTTCTAAATTATTTAAACAATAAATACTTTGGAGAATTTGGCTGGTAACTCTCTAGCGATTGAGCAAATAAATGCTAAGATTCAAATACGCCGCGAAAGTCAGCCACAAAATATAAGAAATTTGAAGGTAAGCAGCTATGGGCTTAATTTGATAAAATAAAACAATCATCCAAATAGAGAGCGCCCACATAACCATAAGAACAATAAATGCAAGCAAAAACATTTGTCCGCCAAAAAATATGAACGGCCATATAAAGTTGAGCAGAAGCTGAGTGCCATATACCACAAGCGCTTTGTTTTTTAAAGGAGAATGCGATTCATAAATCATATATGCCGATATTCCGAGCAAAACATAAAGAAGAGTCCAGACAATCGGAAAAACGGCTGCAGGCGGCGCAAGAGCGGGCTGTTTAATGTTCGAGTAAATATCCATGGAATTACGAATTAAAAATGCGACCAGCCCTCCCCCGCCCAAAGTTATGAGCAAACTAATTATCAGTGGCTTTAGTTTTATCATTGCAATATAACCTCTTTTTGTTTTGTGATGCATGGTTAACGATAAATAACTTGTGTATAAAAATTTATATGGTAAACAAACTCCACATATGATTAAAAACTAAAACATAGTATAATGCCACACAAGAAATGTGTGGCATTAATTGTATGCAGCAAACACCGAAAGCGATAATGTTTCTTTCGGCGTTTGCTAATCCAAATATAGATATTATGATTATTATAATTTAATTTCAATGGTATTGGAAAATAAAATATCGGAAGCACATATTAGTTTTAAATTATTATCCCCTTTTTTAACTTCAAACACAACAGCACCTTTCTTTGATCCCCCGGGGGTTAAAGTGGCAGATTCCAGCTGATCGTCAATAAAAAATGTATTTCCGCCCAAAGTTTTTTGCGCTCCATCGCTATCTTGAATTTTAAAATTTAACGGACTCACGTTTATATTCTCATTGGATTTATTGACAATATTTATCGTGATTTTTACAAATTCTTTTCCATTTTTTTCGGTTGAATATTTCGGTTTATAATCCCTTTCCACATCGGTTACGGTAATTTCTTTTCCGTCCCAAGAAACTGCGTCACCAACTTTATATTCTTTACTTTCTGTGGAACTATTTTGGGTATTTTCATTTTTTGAACTGCTTTGAGAATTATTTTCTTGCGTTGTTGCACTATCAGGAGATTGTGAACTATTTTCTTGCGGAGTTACTATACTTGAAGACTGAGACCCTATGGCCGAAGATTTTTTGCTTTGATCAACCACAGCATTATTAACACTTGCACTAAGAATAAAAGTAAGTACTCCAAACACCAAACCAAGTATTGGCAAAACAACCATTCCTGCTTTTTTTAAGCACACCATAACAATAGAAATTAAACCAACGACAATTCCTGCCGCAGCTAATATCATTGATATAAAATTTAAAAGCGGAATCCAACTTCCCACAAGACCGATGGCAGAAAGAATCAGCGAAACCACGCCCATAGGATTTTTATTAACCCTGGGCTTCTCCTCATAAATTTTCATGTTATTGTCCATAAATACTCCTCCTTAAAATAATTGAATTTAACACATATAATTTTTTCAAAAATATGTATTTATATCATTATATAACAAAAAATGTTTTTGCCAACTATAAATATCATTATGATAATGAAACATCATTTTGTAAATTATAAAATTAACTTGTTGCGGGGGAAGGAAAAACTTATGGTTGCAGAAAAAATCAAGGAACTTAGAATAAGCCAAAAATTAACTCAATCGGACGTAGCCAAAAAATTAGGAATAACCAGAGCGAGCGTTAACGCTTGGGAAATGGGTATTTCTATTCCTTCTACCCAATATATAGTAGAGCTTGCCCTACTTTTTAAAGTTTCGTCAGATTACCTACTGAACATTCCCCGAACTTCCACCGTTAGTGTAGATGGGCTTTCTGAAAAAGAAGTATCTGCAGTAAAAAATGTAATTGAATGCTTAAAAGAGCGAAACAAACAAAAATAAAGAGCCACCTTAAGAACAAGGTGGCTCTTTACTTCACTTTTATAAATCATCCGTATATCCTGTAAATTCAGGCAAAGTCTTTAAATATTGGTAAGCACTGCCGACTTCTAAACTCTGATTATATGGTATTTCCAGATACTTTGTATGTATAAACACATTCATAGGCTCGTTATTTTCAAGCGCCAACTTTTCCTCTTCCCTTTTTGCCTTACTCGTATAACTTGCAACTTCAATAATGCTTGAGTGATTAGTTATGTTATTTACGCTAACTACCCTATGGTAATTTATAATTATGCCATTTTCCAAAGTTATTTCTTTAATTAACGCCATTTTACTTTCCTCCAAAAACCTTTAGTATTTGTATCCCACAACTTTTATTATTTTCAAATAATTGCTACCCATCTCGCTCGTAGGAGTTTCTCCGCTTTTAAAAATAAAAAGCGCTTTGTTTTGATTCCACGTAATAGTATTTTGCGTAAAATTGAGCTGAGCATTTTTATTATAAGACTTAGCACTGCCATAACCTATCGTCACAGACGTCAGATTAACAGCACTAAGGCCATCCGCTAAAAATGTTACGCTATTACTCACTCCACCGTCATCTTTAAAATGTATAGTAATTAAACTATAGTTTGAAATATTATCGGAAAGCACCACCGTAGATTGCGTACCGCTTGAATTATGATACAAAGAATACCCCTTTAAAACTTCTAAATTAGTGCGTGCGGCAACGGCTGTTTTCGCTCCGGTTCCACCTTTTGATATCGGCACAACTCTTGAGTCAAGCTCATTTACTGCTCCCACTAAGCTTGATTTTTCGGTTGTGGTCAGCTCCCTTAAGTCGCCTATAGAATTCATGATAACAGTTATCACATCGGCCGATGAAGAACTCTCCTGCGCATCGCTAAAATCAATTTCCGAATCAACAACAACTTTTAATCCCCCTACTTTAAGAAGGACATTGTTACTATCAAAAATCTGAAATTCGCAATTCAACACTCCGGGCATATTTAGAGCCTCAGAAGTAAGTTCAACTGTAGCCGTGTTTGTTGTAGTGTTCACGGTACAAACATTAAAAAATTGTGTTTTATCAGGCTTTTGCGCATAAAATGTAACACTTTTACCCGATAAATCCAAATTGTTAAAAACCTCATCCTTAAAGGAAACTTCAATATAACGGGAATCCACCTCCCCCTCTTCGGCATGTAGTATAACGTAATTGTTTTCCCATACCCCTAATATAACCTTTTTGGTTACCATTAAAATATCCCCCTTAAAACACTTACCCATAAATCCACTAAAAAACCGATAAAATTGCATTCAAAAATGCAATTTTTATTTTTAAAATTCATATTGTTAAAATTGTAATAGATTAACTGTATACTTAATATGCCAAATGTGGTAAAATAAAGGTGTAATTAAAATATTTATTAATTAAGGGGGCGTAAAGGATTCGACGGGGAACAGGAGTTTGTGTAAGCGAGTAGCAAGGTGGAACTGCTTTAAAAGTCACAATTTTTCAATTAAACGGAAAAGAATCAGAAACAGCTTTCGCAGCTGCTGCTTAATTAAATAGGCAGACATTTTACTTTAGATAACCGCGACTACTGTAAAATGACGAACTAGCGGTGAACGTGAACCAAAGATTTTCTCGGCTTTGGTCACGCATTATGGGAATACCAAAATCAAAAGTTTTCCGACGAGCTCGTGATTTTGGGAATTTTTAATCATCGGATACACTCGTAGAAAGCGCAGATAAATGTTTTTCGGACAGGGGTTCAATTCCCCTCGCCTCCACCATGTGACCCTTATACGAACACTTAGTATCGTGTAAGGGGATTTCTATTTTAGAGTCTTTGGCATTGCAAATAACGCAGAGTTTATCTTCAAAGAGATAGACTTTATTTATAAATGTATCTACTAACGACTGACGAAAATTTATATCAGATAAATCGCCATAAAGAAATTTTTCAAAGAAGAACTTGACGTGTTCTACTTCCAGTTTTGGTTTCATAATTTTTTCTCTTGCAATTTGGACTTCTAGATTTTGCTTTTCAAGTTGTCGTTTTTCAATTTGAGCAGAAATAATGTCAATTGCTTTTCCTGATTCAAGAGCTTTAATTAAGTTATTTGTAGCCGTTTCATTTTCTTTGAGTTTCTTTTTAAGTCTTTTTAGGGTATCTGTGTTACTTTCTTTTTCAGAAAGTTCGCAGATATTTTTTGCTATCATATCAATTTTTTCGGGAGTTAGAATTTTCATAACTGTATCTATAACTAAATCTTCTATGTAAGATTTTTTTACAGGTTTTAAGGTACATTTTTTCTTTCGATTGTTACTACATTGATAATATTGATGTATTGTTTTATTTCTTGAAGTACCACTTACACCAACTATTGAGGTGTTACAATGCCCGCAGAATATTTTGGTAGAAAGCAAATATATTTCCTCTTTAGCTTTTGCTCTTGCAGGAGCTTTTTTGTTTTTTTCAAGTCTACTGACGGCATGTTTAAAGGTTTCATCGTCAATTATTCTGGGGATATTTCCAGACATTTCTACACCTTTATATGTGTAAATTCCAATGTATTTTTTATTGGTAAGAATTCGGCGGATAGAGTTTTTGTTAAATTCATTTCCGAGAGCGGTTTTAGCACCAATTTGATTTAGATATCGTATAACGTCAGCCATAGTTTTGCCTGAAATATACATATCAAAAATCTTTTTAACAATGGGTGCTGTATTCTCGTCAATAACGTAATGTTTATCTTCGATTTTATAGCCCAAAATTTTCATACCACCGATTGCTAAACCTTTTTCAGCGTTAATGTTTAGACCTCGCTTTATTTTTTGAGAAAGCTCCACGCTGTAATATTCAGCCATACCTTCAAGAACAGCTTCCATAAGAATACCGCTTGCATCATCGGAAATATTTTCCTTTGCTGAAAGTACACGGACACCATATTTTTTAAGTTTCGCTTTGTATATTGCTGAATCATAACGATTCCTTGCAAAACGGTCAAGCTGGTAAACCAAAACACCCTCAAACTGACGTTTGGCACTATCATTAATCATGCGTTGAAATTCTAAACGATTTTCAGCTTCTTTTCCTGAAATTGCTCTGTCAATGTATTCGGAAATAATGTTATAGCCTTTTTGTTTTGCATATTCATAGCAAACTTTGAGTTGACCTTCGATTGATTGTTCATTTTGAGAGTGAGAACTAAATCTAGCGTAAATTACAACATTCATTAATTATTTTTCTCCTTTTCTTCGGACAAGATTTGAAATAAAGCGTTTTTCAAGCGATCGTTTATAGATGATTTGGGGTCAAAACACATATTGATAAATTCTTTAAGATTTTCATTTTGCTTTGCAGCCTCTTTGATATTTTCGGGTTTGTAATCAAAAGTTTTGCCTTGCGGATTATCGGTTCTTCCGAAAATGTAATCCAGTGAAACGTCAAAGTAATCTGCGTACCACAAAAGTGCTTTGGTAGAAGGGTCTGCAAGATCGTTTTCATAGCGATAAACGCTTGTTTGAGTTATGCCAATTTTTTCGGCAATTTTTTTCTGTGATATACCAAGCCCCTCTCGGAAATCTTTAAGTCTTTTTGCAATAATTCTCATATATAGCACCTCTTAAGTCTTTTTTAAAAATTATAATACTTACGAGCATCATTGTCAACACTTTTTAGTTTTGGCATTGATGCTTTTGTCAAAAGGAGTGTTTTAAGTGTTTATTACAAAGCTACTGTTATCCATCTCGATAACAGTTTTATTTATTAATCAAATAGTCATTATTTTGGAAAAAGAAAAATTAGAAAAGAAAATCAAGATAATTCTAAAAATTATGTATGGGAAACCATTAACAAAAAAGGAGAAAAAATATGCTAGAAAACTTAAATGACAGCTCATGTTTAGAGCCACCAAAATACTCAAAAGATTACGTTTACAGATGTGATATTTGCGATGAAGAAATCTTTGAAGGTGATAGCTACTATGAAATTGACAGTTTAATTTATTGCCATGAATGTATGGAAATGCACTTTAAATTTACTGCTATAAGTACAGATATGGAGGGTTATCTTTCAGATTTAGAACATGAAGATATTACTAACTAGAGGGTGATTAAATTGGAAGAAAAAATAAGCAAAATAAAAAAAGTTTTGAAGCGTTGGGATTTATGTATTGCTGAGAAAATTATTTTTATCTATCTTCTAAGCTTCAGTAATGAGGGGGTAATCAAGATTTCAAGATACGAGATTATGAAAGATCTTGGTATTTCTAATTTAACACTAGGCAAGTACTTAAATTACTTATCGGATAAAAAACTGATATACAAGAAACAAGTTAGGGCAAACGGAAGATTTACAGCTAACGAATATTCATTTTTAGAAGAAAGGAAAGATTAAATGGCTACATTAGTATTTGTACAAGAAAAACATCAATATTTTTTAGATGATAGTCTTATCCCCTCTGTTTCGGAGATTTTAAAGCCCATACATGACAAAATTTATGGGAAAATAAACGCAAAAACGCTCAAAAAAGCATCCGAACGAGGGACAAAAATTCACAGAGCCATAGAATTCATGTCAAAGTATAAGCTAAGTAAATTTGACGGCGAAATTTCG
>CAJLZR010000020.1 GCA_905211185.1 uncultured Oscillospiraceae bacterium
CAAACGGAAAAAAGTAAAAAACGGATTTAATAGAGGGAAACAAAGATATAAGTGAAAAAATTGTGGATGTAATTATACAGGGACAAAAAATGGATACCCAGATGAAGTAAAGCAAGAAGTAATAATATATTATTTGGAGGGAATAGGATTTAGAAGAATAGAGAGGTTACTGAAAATAAGTCACGCATCAGTAATAAACTGGGTAAAAAAAGCAGCCTGCCAAATAAGAAAGGATGAAAAAATAAAGACGTCAATAAGAACTGATGTTCTAGAGCTCGATAAAATGTGTATAAATTTAAAAAAACATCTGGCTTTGTACAGCGGTAAATAGGAACAGTAAAGAATTGGTCGCTTTTGAAGTAGGAAACAGGGAAACAAAACATTTTTAAAACATATCTTTAAAAATAGCTCATATAGAACCTAAAAAATATGCTTCAGATAAATATAAGGCTTACGATCTTATTGACCCCAAAAAAAGATTAATAGGTAAAGCCTATACCTATAATGTTGAAAGAATAAACAGACTATTACGTCATTATTTAGCTCGATTTACTCGTAAAACTTACTATTGGGCTAAAAGTATTAGTATGATTATTGATTCCGTTCTTTTCTTTTTACATCGTCATTCCATTTCTTATATTCGCTTTTTGCAATGCCTTTTTTATTATATCTATTATTTTTATATTCAAATGGTGTATAATAATGAGGTCATATAAAAAGATAGTGGAGGAATTGGATGTTTGAAAATTATAAGGTATTTAAAACACAGCTTGCAGGGAGAAGTTTGGTTGTAGAGACCGGAAAATTTGCCCAGCTTGCAAACGGAACTTGTATGGTAAGATACGGAGATACATGCGTAAATGTTGCCGTTACGGCTTCCGATAAACCAAGAGACGGAATTGATTTTTTTCCGCTTTCCGTTGATTTTGAAGAAAGACTCTATGCCGTAGGTAAGATACCGGGTTCATTTTCAAAACGGGAAGGTAAGCCCTCTGATAAGGCTATCCTTGCGTCGCGCGTTATAGATAGGCCTATTCGCCCACTGTTTCCGAAAGACATGCGCAACGATGTTTCGGTTGTGTGTACCGTTATGTCTGTGGACGAAGATTGCTCACCGGAAATTACTGCAATGATTGGTACTTCCATTGCACTAAGTATTTCTGATATTCCGTGGGACGGCCCTATTTCGGGAGTGTTTGTTGGACTTGTTGACGGAAACATTATTATTAATCCGAATGCCGAGGAGCGTAAAAAATCGGATTTGGCTTTAACTGTTGCTTCAACAAAAGATTTAATTCCGATGATCGAAGCCGGCGCAAACGAAGTAACGGACGAGATAATGTATGAAGCTATTTTAAAAGCGCACGAAGCTAACAAAGAGATTATTGCATTTATTGAAGATATTAAAGCCCAGATAGGAAAAGAAAAGTTTTCTTATGAAAGCGCAGAGCCATCGCAAGAAATGTTCGAAGCTGTTAAAGAGTTTGCGATAGATGATTTAAAATTCGCGCTTTATACAAACGATAAAAATGTTCGTGATGAAAGACTTGACCCCATTTATAAAAAAGTTCATGAGAAATTTGATGAGCTTTATCCGGAATGTGAAAAGCAGATTGATGAGTGCTTATATAAAACTCAAAAATATATTGTAAGACGTTGGCTACTTGATGAACAAAAACGTGTTGACGGGCGCAAAATGGACGAAATAAGGCCACTCGATGCGGAAGTGGCGCTTTTGCCAAGGGTTCATGGTTCGGGTATGTTTACGCGCGGACAAACCCAAGTGCTAACGGCCCTGACGCTCGGGCCCATCAGCGATGAGCAAATTTTGGATGGAATAGATTCCGAAGAAACCAAAAGATATATGCATCACTATAATTTCCCGTCCTATTCGGTTGGAGAAACAAGGCCGAGCCGCGGCCCGGGACGCCGTGAAATTGGGCATGGTGCATTAGCTGAAAAAGCGTTGGTTCCTGTTATACCTTCTGTTGAAGAATTCCCATATTCTTTGCGCCTTGTTTCGGAAGTTTTATCTTCAAATGGCTCTACCTCTCAGGCTTCCGTTTGCGGTTCCACCCTTGCGCTAATGGATGCAGGTGTGCCGATAAAAGCACCCGTTGCAGGTATTTCTTGCGGCCTTATTACCGAAGGCGAAAGATTTATGACCATGGTTGATATACAAGGCTTAGAAGACTTTTTTGGAGATATGGATTTTAAAGTTGCGGGTACTCACAAGGGTATTACGGCAATTCAAATGGATCTTAAAATTCACGGTCTTACAAAAGAAATTATAAAAGAAGCTTTGGAAAAAACGCACAAAGCAAGAGATTATATTTTAGACGAAGTAATTTTAAAAGCAATACCGGCGCCCAGAAACTATCTTTCAAAATATGCGCCTAAAGTACTTTCAATGTCTATTCCGATTGATAAAATCAGAGAAGTTATCGGTTCGGGTGGAAAAATTGTACAAAAGATTTGTTCTGAATTCGATGTTAAAATTGATATTGAAGAAGACGGAAAAGTCTTTATCATGGGCGTAGACATGGATAATTGTAAAAAAGCTTTGGATGTTGTAAAGAGTATAGTTATAGAGCCTGAAGTTGGAGCGGTTTATAAAGGAAAGGTAATCAGGATCATGGATTTTGGTGCGTTTATCGAGTTTGTACCGGGTAAAGAAGGGCTTTGCCATATTTCTCAAATTTGCAAAAGGCGTATAAACAGAGTTTCCGATGAGCTTTCCGAAGGCGATGAAGTAACTGTTCGAATAACGGAAATTGATTCCAAGGGACGTATAAATCTTTCCATGAAAGAATTTAGAGACTAAAGCGTTTTAGGATTTATTTAAAAAATTAAACTCAGGAGGTTACAAGATGACCACAAGAGCTAAACGAGGCTTAAAAAATCGTATTTTACTTGCAATACTCTTTTTATTAATAATTTTATCGACAGGATTCGTCATTTTACGAAAAAAAACTCATGTTTTTGATAAACTGTTAGGCCCGGAAAACGTAAAAGTTTCAGTTATCATACCTGTTTATAATACAGAAAAATATCTTGATGAATGTTTAAACAGCGTGCAAAATCAAACTCTTAAAGATATAGAAATAGTTTGCGTAAATGACGGCTCCACAGACGGCTCTTTGAAGATTTTGGAAGAGCACGAAAAAAATGACAGCCGTATTAGGATAATAAATCAAGAAAACGGCGGTGTGTCCTCGGCTCGTAACAATGGAATCAGAAATGCTCATGGGGATTACATAATGTTTTTAGATTCTGATGATTGCTTTGTTCCGTATGCGTGTGAAAAAGAATATAATGTTGCGGTTAAAAACGAAGCAAACGTGGTTGAATTTGGAGTAAAAGATTTTGTAGACGGTCAGGCGGTTGATTTATCAGGAGTTAGCTATGATGATTCCAAAATAACCGTCTATACAAGAAAAGAAAACGAAAATCCTTTTTCGGCGCTTAATTTTTCTTGTGGAGTTGTCTGGAATAAAATTTGGAAACGTTCTTTTATAAACGAAAACAAGCTTGTATTTAAAGAAGGCATATATAGGGGCGAAGATAGCCTTTTTAACATGATGGCGGGGCCAAATCTTTATAAGTTTGTAAAAGATGATAACATTTTACATATTTACCGCACCGGAAGGCTGGGTTCTGCCATGACGGTTACTCAAACCAATATTAAGAAAAAGCTTGATAGTTTTCTTATAATAACAAAAGAGCTTGTTGATAACAGAAATAAATTTTCGTTTGACGGTGGAGATCAGTGGATTCTTTCAAGTGTGCTTTGGATGGTGCAACCGGCAATAGTAAATGAGCTTGATAAATTTGAGGATAAAAACTATTATTCTCAAAAGGTTTTGGAAATAATAAACGATGGATTTATAAATAAATATAATATTACTTTGCCTGAGGATTTAAATAATATGATAGATGATTTAAAGCACTTTATTTAAAACAATTATTTTAATGAGGAATGAACTATTATGGAAAAAAGCAAAAAAAGATATGTACTTATTTTTTCAATGCTATTTTTGGCAATCGCCGTGGCGATTGGTGTTTTTGGATTTATTAAATACGTAGTAAACGGCGGAGAAAACTATCCTTATAAAATTTCGGTCATCATGCCGATTTACAATACCGAAAAATATCTTGATGAAAGTCTTGCAACAGTTGAAAATCAAACGCTTAGGGATATAGAAATAATTTGCGTAAACGATGGCTCCAAAGATCGTTCTTTGGAAATTATGGAGGCTCATGCCGCAAAGGACTCAAGAATAAAAATAATAAATAAAGAAAACGGCGGAGTGTGTTCTGCAAGAAATGCAGGAATAAGAGCTGCGCAAGGCGAGTATATTTCTTTTATTGATTCAGATGATTTAATTCCCGATTACGCATTAGAAAAAGCGTATGATGATCTAAAAAAATATAATGTTGATGTTGTTTCTTTCGGGCTTAAGATGTTTGTAGACGGCGAGGATTCGGGTTTGGCGAGCCTTAAATATGATCCTTCCAAAGTTAAAGTATGTGAGCGCACTAAAAATCAAAACCCATTTTATGATATGGCGGAAAATACGGGATATATAGTAACAAAGGTGTATAAAAGGTCTTTAATTGTTGATAATAATATTTGGTTTAAAGAGGGCGTAACTCATTACGAGGATCAGCTTTTTAATTTGCTCCTGTTCCCGTTTGTTACAAAAATGGTTCAGGATGATAATATTTTCTACCTTTACAGAACCAACAGGCCCGGCTCGTCAGTTACGGAGTTTAACGCCAAGAAACGGCTTCTACTAAAGCTTCTGAGGAACTGATTGACCATTTTGATAGATTTAATTTCGAAAGAGGCCATGAATGGTTGGTTTCCAAAGTGTTTGACCTTAACTATAAACATATAGTAGAGGACACCAAAAATGAAGAAGATAAAAAATACTTTGCCGAAAAAGTTATATATCTGATTGAAGAAAGACTTGTTAAAGAACATGGAGTACAGCTCGAAGATTGGCATAAGAAAGATTTAGAGGTTTTAAAAGCCCTTGTTTAAGGAGGATATATGAGAAAAAAGTTTTTTAAATTCATGCAGGTTTCTTTTATATCGCTTTTTACTCTTTTACTTACCTATAAGAATTGTTCCGGAGTTATTAAAAAATGCCAATATTTAAAGGGCGTTAATAATGCAAAAGTTTCTGTTATAGTGCCGGTTTACAATACGGAAAATTATTTGGAAGAAACCCTCCAAAGTTTAGAAAATCAGACTCTTAACGAGCTCGAAATAGTTTGCGTAAATGATGGATCTACGGATAGCTCTCTTTCAATACTTAGAAATCACGCAAAGAATGATTCCCGTATTAAAATAGTTGACCAAAAGAATAAAGGGGTTTCGGTTGCCAGAAATCATGGGATTAAAGCTGCAAAAGGTAAATATATAATGTTTGCGGATTCTGATGATTTGTTGCCGCCTTACGCTTGTGAAAAGGCGTATGAATGTGCAGAGCAGTATAAATCCGATGTAGTTATGCTTGGAAATATTTGTTTTACCGATGGCGAAAAAATAGATTTAAACTCTTTTTCTTATGATGAATCGAATATGGAGTTTTATGTTCGTGAGGAGTCGCAGAACCCTTATCGCGCTTTAAAAGTCGAGATGTCTTCAGTTTGGAACAAAATTTGGAAAAAATCATGGCTTGTGGATAATGACGTTTGGTTTAAAGAGGGAATATCAAGGGGAGAAGACGGACTTTTTAATATAATTGCTTTTTCAAACGTAGATAGTTTGGTTCACAATAATAATGTGTTTTATTGTTATAGGCAAAATCGCCCGAATTCTGCGCTTACAACTGCAAACGCAAAGAAGATTTTAAAAAATGTTATTCCCGGTGCGCATGAGCTTATAAAAAACAGATATAGGTTTAATTTTGACGATAAAGACGAGTGGCTCGTTGATAACATTTTAGGTTCAACTTTTGTGAGGATAACGGAGGATCTTGATAATAGCGAAGATAAGGCTTATTTTGCAAAACAAACAGTCCAAATTTTGCAAGATGAAATTATCAAAGAATGTGGGATTGTTTTAAATAAAGATCAGCAAGAAAAACTAAATATTTTAAAAAGCATTGCTAATTAATAAAGTGTAGTGTACAATCAATTGTGTAAATTTATGCAAAAGGGGTTGTACTGCGTGAAAGTATGTTCCAAGAGAGTATTTTCTTTAATTTTATCTTTTTGCTATGTTTTTTGTTGCTGTGGTTTTTTATATTGCTTTGGGGTGGAAGAAGGCGTTACTTCTAAATCCAACCCAAAACTTTCTGTTGTGATGCCTGTTTACAATGTTGAAGATTACCTTGATGAAGCGCTAAACTCTGCGGAAAATCAAACATATAAGGATATGGAGATAATTTGCGTAAACGACGGTTCAACAGATAATTCACTTGCAATACTTGAAAAACATGCTAAAAAAGATAAACGTATAAAGGTGATAAATCAAGAAAATCAAGGCGTAAGCAAAGCGAGAAATGCCGGAATGAAAGCGGCGACAGGCAAATATATATATTTTTTTGATTCTGATGATGTATTAGCTCCGTACATTATGGAAAAATCGGTTAATTTGTTGGAGAAATACGATGCGGATGTAATAAAATTTAGATGTGTTTATTTTGAAGCTGATAGTAAGGCTGATTTGTCGGCATATTCCTACGATGATTCTGATTTTCGCCTTTATGAATGTAAGCCGGACAGCAATTGTGTTAAGTTCTTTTGCGAGGGTGGCTGGGCAGTTTGGACCAGTGTTTACAAAAAATCTTTTATTGCCGAAAACTCTATAGAATTTAATAAAAATATTGGGTTTGGTGAAGACCTGTTATTTAACTTTATGCTCAGCACACACATAAATAAGATTGTTATAGATAACAATGTGGGATATTTTTACAGATCTAATAGGGCAGGGTCGATATCCAATTCTGATTATAAAACAATGATTAAACGTTTGGAAGGAAACCTTGCTGTGGCTCACGAGCTTGCTTTAAACAGAGATAAATTTAAGTTTAGAGGTAGCGGCCAATACTTTTTTGAAATAATGTTTGGGCTTGTTTATAATAATTGGAAAGGTATTAATTATCCGGAGAGTAAACATTTACTTGCAAAGAAGATTTTAACAGTGATGGAAAATGATTTTATTAAAAAGTGCAAGATAAAGTTAGATAAAGATAAAAGCAAAAAGATGAACGACATAAGAGCATGGGCTAAAAATTCGAACAATCACGTGCGCAGCAAGAATGGCAAAAGAGTAAAACGCTGATAAATATTTTTAGGAGGGCAATCTTATGGAAGGTAAATTTAAAAAATTATTTTCTCTATTTATGTTTTTAGGTTGTGTTTTTTGTTTCTGTAATTTTAACTTTGTTTACGGAATAGATAAGGATGCAAATGCAGAGTCTAATTCGAAACTTTCGATTGTTGTGCCGGTTTACAACGTTGCGCCATATCTGGATGAAGCTTTAGATTCGGCCGAAAATCAAACTTATAAGAATTTGGAAATAATATGTGTAAACGATGGTTCAACGGATAATTCTCTTGAAATACTCGAAAAGCATGCCGCAAAAGATAGCCGTATAAAAATAATAACTCAGAAAAATCAAGGGCTCAGTGGAGCTAGAAATACCGGAATTAGAGCCGCAACCGGCAAGTACATATATTTTTTTGATTCGGATGATGTAATAGCGCCGTATATTATGGAAAAAGCTATAGGAAATTTAGAAAAATATGATGCCGATGCGTCTGAGTTTGGGTATATTAAATTTGAGTATAATAGTAAGCTTGATATGTCGAAGTATCCTTATGAAGAATTACCTGTGGAAGTTTTGGAGTGTGGAGAGGGCCAAAATCCATTTAAGGTTTTAGGAACATGGCCTGTATCGGCATGTTACCGTGTATATAAAAAATCGTTTTTGGCGGATAATAAGCTTGAATTTAAAAAAGACCTTAAAATAATTGAAGATGTTTTGTTTAATTACCTAAGTAGAGCACGAATGAAAAAATTAGTTCGGGATAGTAATATCGGATATTTTTATAGAGTCAAAAGACCCGGCTCTATAATGACTGTTGATTTTTGTGTGTTAAAGAAAAGGCTCAATGGAAAATTAATGATTGTAAAAGAACTTGGTTTAAAAAGAGACAGATTTGAATTCTCCGAAAGAGATAAATATTTAATTGGAGCCATGTTGGGGTTGGTTTATAATGATATAAAAAGTTTTAAAGATCCGAGTGATAAGCGTTTGTATGCCAAAAAAGCTTATGAAGAAATCTGGACTAACTTTGCGGAAAAGTATAAAATTATACCTAATAAGAATAATAAGAAAAAATTGGATGATTTGAGGCGTTGGTCCAAAGGGCTAGACCTAAATAAAAAATCTAAAAAGCCAACAAAAGCTAAGGCTGCTAAAAAAGTTAAAAAAGTTAAAACAAAATCAAATAAACAAAGGAAAAGCCAGAGCAGCAGAGGGAAAAAGAATGTTACCAAAAGAAAAAATACGTAATTTTAGTATAATAGCGCATATTGACCATGGAAAATCTACACTGGCAGATAGAATTTTGGAGCTGACGAATTCGGTTTCCGCAAGAGAAATGGAAAGTCAGTTACTTGATAACATGGATCTTGAAAGAGAGCGTGGGATTACAATTAAGTCCCACGCCGTCAGTCTTTTTTATAAAGCGGATAACGGCGAAGAATATCTTTTTAATTTAATAGATACTCCCGGTCATGTGGATTTTAATTACGAGGTTTCTCGTTCGCTCGCGGCTTGCGAGGGAGCTATTTTAGTTGTGGATGCTTCGCAAGGGATTGAGGCGCAAACTTTGGCCAATACCTATCTTGCGCTCGATGCGGGGCTTGAAATAATACCTGTTATAAATAAAGTGGATCTGCCTAGCGCAGAGCCCGAAAGAGTTTGTAAAGAAATTGAAGATGTTATAGGGATTCCATGCGATGAAGCTCCGAAAGTTTCGGCCAAAACAGGGCTTAATGTAAAAGATGTACTTGAAAATATAGTTAAAAATGTGCCTCCTCCAAGAGGGGACGAAAACAAGCCTTTAAAAGCGTTAATTTTCGATTCATATTACGATGCTTACAAAGGTGTTGTGGTTTATGTTCGAATAATGGACGGAAAGGTTAAAACAGGCGATAAAATAAAATTTATGGCAGGTGGAGAATCTTTTGTTGTAACAGAATGCGGAATGTCCAAAGCAACTCGTTTGGAAAACACGGGATCTTTGGTTGCGGGAGGGGTTGGATATATAGCAGCCTCCATTAAAAACGTAAGTTCTGCCAAGGTGGGTGATACCATTACACTTTCGAATAATCCCGCCACTGAGCCTTTGGAAGGGTATAGAGAAGTAAATCCGATGGTTTTTTGCGGCGTTTATCCTTTAGACGGTTCAAAATATGGCGATTTGAAAGACGCACTTGAAAAATTAAAACTAAGCGATGCCTCCCTTTCTTATGAGCCCGAAACTTCTTCGGCTTTGGGATTTGGCTTTAGATGCGGCTTTTTGGGACTGCTGCACATGGAAATTATAGAGGAGCGGCTTGAAAGAGAATATAATCTGGACCTTATAACAACAGCTCCGAGTGTTATTTATGAAATAAAGCTGACTGACGGGAGCACTGTTTATATAGATAATCCAACAAACTACCCGAATCCCGGTACGATACAGGATTCTCTCGAACCGATAACAGATGCACATATATATGCGCCTTCGGGCTTTATAGGAGCTATTATGGAGCTATGCCAGGAGCGGCGTGGAGTTTATAT
>CAJLZR010000021.1 GCA_905211185.1 uncultured Oscillospiraceae bacterium
TATTTCTTGGGACTCGCCGTTTTCTTTACCGCATCCGCTGAAACACACTAAACCCATAAGTACAAACAAAAAGCAAAAAAACAAATTTTTTATATTTTTCATAACTGAGCAACCCCTTTTTTGATTTCATCAAATAATATCTTAGATATTTTATTTAAAAAGTCAATATTTTTTCAAAAAATTGTTACGTTTTATTGCAAAATCAGTTTTTCGCCAAATAATAAAAAACTTGTATTCATTTGACTTACGCGGATAAATATTATAATATTTTCTTTGAAGAAAGCGTAAGTATATTAGGTTTAATATATAGCTTACTCACTTGAAATCCGCCCGTGGCGAAGCTGGATATCGCAGCAGATTCCGATTCTGAAGGTCGGGGGTTCGAATCCCTCCGGGCGGACCAGGGTCAAAATAGGTCGATTATTGTATAATCGGCTTGTTTTTTTGAATTAAATTTTTATAGTTAGTTCTTCCGTTTGCTATGTGATAAATATAAACTACTTCATCAACCAATTTATAGACGCAAATATAGTCATCACAAATAAGAATTCGATAACCTTCTTGTCTCAACATTTCATCATTAATCAAAGGGCAAGATAATGGAAAAATTTCAAGCCTTTGAATCGCTTTAAATATTCTATCAAATATCTTTTTAGCAGATTTTTGACCAACTTTATTTAGATAGTAATTTGATATTTCGTCAATTTCTCTCCATGCGGATGGTAAAAATTCAACTTTATATTTTTTCATTAAACTTTACCTCTAACCTTTGTTTTACTTCATCAAATGAAATACCTCGTTCCCCTAATAAGCGTTCATTTTCCGCTACCATAATTTTAGTTCTGAGTTTCAGCATTTCTTCTCTTTTCTCAAAAGATTCCATACTCATAACAACCAAATCGCCTTCACCGTTTTTAGTGATATAAATCGGGTCATCCATTTCATGTGCCAAATTTGAAATAAGATTATAATCATTTCTGAGTGTGGTAGAAGATTTTATTACCATGTAAATCACCTCAAATATATTTTAATACTATTATTATATGATAATTCTCGGATAATTTCAATATCTGTGTTGAGTGAATTTTACTATGTGTTTTTTATAAATACTTTAGTTGGGTTTCGACTTCATTATTACTAATTTGTTCATGCCCCTCATGGGGCCCCGCACCAACAGGGCATTCAATAAGAAGTGTAAAATTTTCTTACGGAATGTTTCTTCTATTGAATTCTGAACATGAGGTTGACACCCTATAATTAGTGGATAATTTATATTATAAAAATGCCTAACAACCAAATCATTCCGCAGGAATTTATCCCCTGTGGAATGACTTTTGCTTAATAAAAATTAGCTTTCGGAAACTACCGTATCAAAATATTATATACACACTCAATTTTAAGCACGACTTTTTATTTAAAAAGATCTTCTAATTTACATATAATTTTTTTCTTTTCATCATGCTATGATATATAACCCAGGCCAAAAGGGAGAAAGTTGCTATTCCCGCCACGTACGGCACCAGATAATCCCACGCATCTTCAGAAGAAAACGTATCCATAAGGCAATATACACTAAAATGATCCGTATAATAACTACAATACTTTTTGCCATTTATTTCAACAATTTCATGCTTAAATACGCAATCCTTATTTTCAGAAATGCGCAATGCTTTCAAATCTTTTTCGTCCAAATCCTGGTTAATTGGGAATAAAACCTGTACTTTTCCGTTTGGTTGAATAGCGTTTCCGTTTCTATCGGTAACTTTAATATCATACATATATAATTTTTCAATCTTGTTTTTATGTTCGTCATCCAAATTTTTCAAAGCTTCTTTATATTGCTTTTTATCCATCATATCTTTAGCCATAACCTTTTTTACGGTTAGCTTGGCATCTTTCGGGAAAACGCCCGCCTCGGCTTGCAAACGTACGTCCGTTTTATCATCTTGCGCATCGAATTTTTCACTATCCTCATCAGATTTGATTGTAGCTGCCCTGTACTGCTCCAAGGATATCGTGCCGCTTGAAGCCAATTTCACACAGCCTGCCTTGACCTTTTCTTCAGGAATTGCACCTTCTGCAAATTTACAATCTTTGGAAATAGTTAATTCACGTAAATTATTGCATCCGTCAAAGGCACCTCTTGCTATTTTTTTACAATTCGGTGCATAAACACGTTCCAACTTTTCGCAATTTTCAAAACACTGTCCGTATAATGTAACATCTGACGAATCCCAACCCCATAAATCTACATTTTTAAGATTTTTACATCCTGCAAAAGCATGATAACAAACATTTCCGCAGAAAGGCAACTTAACATTTTCCAATTTTTTACAATTTAAAAATGTGCCAATTCCTATATTTCTACACTGTTCAAAATTAATTTCACTTAATGACTCACAATTTGCAAATGCGTAATCACCAATATTTTTACAAAGTGGCAAAATAGCTTTTTTTAGTTTTTTACAGTTTGTAAAAGCATTTTCACCCACAGTGTTACACTCACGCAAATCAACACTCTTTATATTTTTGGCATATACCTGTGGCCTCGTAATATTTATTTCCGGCATAGCATAATAATCCGGCTCAAAGCTTCTGTATTCATCCCACTTAAATATACGAAGTTCATCAAGGCCATCGCTACGGTTTCCCAACATTTCCATAACGAATATGTTCATAATAGGCATCAGCATCGCAGTGCCTATTGCAAGCCCATTAACAATCGCTTTACCCGTGTTTGCAACAACACAGCTCGCACCCTCCCCCAATGCCATTAGAATATTTGCTAAAATACGAACGCCTCCGACCGCCGTTCCTTTTGTAACAGCGCCCGCATTTTTAAAAAACAGTTTCATACGTTCGCCGGCACTTAAACTGCTCGGTTGTGATCCCCCGGAAAAATTTGCGGCAATCTGAGTAACTGTATGCCCATCCACAGGCGAAGTGACATCTATATGCCTTTTCGTCTTACATTTCAAAAGAGTTATCGTATCACCATTTCCATCGCCATTTCTTTTATAGTCATAACTTCCGCCAAACCCCAATATTCCCGTGTTATGAACTTTATCATCCTTAAGCTTCCTAGCTTGCATATTGGGCAAAAAATTAAAAAATACCATCATAAACGACAATACTACAGCAGTAATCTTTTTATAAAACACAGCTAACCACCCCTTATGTAATTAAAATTTTGCATCATTTTATACTATATTCAAAATAAATTCAATACATATTTTTGATTTTTTATTGTACATAAATAAATTATTGCAAAAAATCTCAATCAAATAAATTTTACTTATATATTTTAAATTAAAATCTTTTGATATTTGAAATTTCTAAGTTTATATGGTATAATAAAGGTTACATAGAAGTTAAAAATATTTTTTCGAACAAAAAGAGGTAGCTGTGAACAATAACGAAAATAAACAAAATCCAACTAAACGCACTTTTAATTCCGAGCCAAATAAATTAATTTGCATGTCCAATTTTTTTATGAAAAAAGTAATTAGTGTTTTTCTTGTTTCTGTATGCTTTTTTCCATTCGTTTCCGGCAGTTCCGCAAATATTTCCGAAAACAAAACCGAAAACCAATTAGAAAGCGTTTCAGCGGAAGAGGTCAAGGACAAACAATGCGAACAGTTTGAAACCATAAAAGTCGATTGTATTTTTTCTATTGGAGCCGAATGCAGACCGGCCTTTTATTTAAGTGAATATCATTTTAGATTTCAATCATCTCCTCTCGACTGGATGATGAAATATAGTCTTGATACAACAATTCATTTTTTCGAAACCAAATTTGAAGATTTTTTTGATAAAATAGAAGAAATTCCAAACAAATTCTGTCACGATTGTAAACATGTAAAGGATATAAAAAACAATGTGGTTTCAATACATCATTTTAAAAAAGACGTCCCCCTCAGCGAAGAAAGAACCAGAATTAGGGAACTTATGTTACATAGAGCCAAGCAGGTGGATGATATTTTTAAAAAATCAGAATCTATCGGACTTATATGCAATAGACCCACTGAATCCGATGAAGAATTTATAGATTTCATAAAAAAGTTTAGCAACATTTATAAAGGTAAAAAAATTACTTTGATAAATATAGTTGATGATGAAACCGCTAAAGATGTAAAACAATCCACCATATTTAATCAAGATAATTTGAAAATCATCAAGTTTACTTTTAGCGACAAAACACCTGAAGGCAACCCCGAAAATAAGCCCGGTTGGATAGCAAATTATACCGCTTGGGATATGGTTATGAAAACTATTGAGCTAAGTGATAAAGTATTTGGAAACGCCAAATTTCCGGAAGAATTTGTGGATTAAAAAGTTATTTTAGCTTTATCATTTTAAAAAATATCCCCTGATAAAAAACTATCAGGGGATATTTGTATTTAATTATCCATTTCTAATTAATCATAGGATGGTAAATCTATTTCTGTTTGCATACTTTTAGCCAGATGAGCATGTTTTTCGCTAAAGCCGTATAAAGAATCGCATCTCTCACCATAGGTTTTCTTAAAAGCATTATAATTTCTTTGGTCACTTCTATTTGATGTAAATATCGGAAGAATTATGTTATCAAAGCAGTATGACCACTGCATACCACCGGGACCTTTCTCGCTTAAAACATCATAAAACGCTTCCGAAACTAGTTTTGGATCATTTTTAAAAGCGCCACAGCCTAATGCTCCCAAAACCAAATTTTTGTCACCGTGCTCATATGCCGTGGCTAAAATCATTCTCCACAAATCTTTCATTAACTCTTTATATTGCGGTATTTCACGTCTGCTCAAACAGTGAATTCTAAAATCAGGAGCAGCAGCCGTTATAACATTAAATTTACAACCATCGATATATTCACCCACTCGGCCGATATTATAATCTTCTTTTATTTGCTTTATACCTTTTGTATATATAGCTTCATTGGCTATGCCCGACCTATACCAATCTGAAATATTTTCAGGATCAATAGTATGTTTACTATAAAAATCACGTTTCATACTTTTTGTAGCCAAATGTGGATACAAGCTTGTTATTCTGCAAAGGCACTCTTCTTGCGCAGTACAGCCCTGTATAACGCCGCCTCCAGGGCAATAATAGTTTGCAAAATTAAGAACGGCTGTGTTTTTAACATCCTTAGGAGCAATATTCAATCTGGCGTTCACAGCATTTAAACTTTGCAAAGATTTACCATTCGTAAGCCAAATTTTAACCGAAGTTGCTTTTACCTTATCGCCCGAACATTTTCTCATAAAAAGCCCATGATTATAACAAACAACCTCCGATGCACCGCTTATAAAATCCTCATCATCAAAATTTACTGATAATTTATCTTTGTTTTTTATGCAATAATCGATTGTGTCCCGAAAAACCTGCCGACGAGATTCCATGCTATTTGATAAAACTGTTTCACTTGGTATTCCCAAAAACCCATTAAATAGATAACCATAAGCCACTTCACCACTCGGCGCACCTTTAAACCAAGATAAAATTTTTCCACCAAAACTCTCATGCTTTTTCTTAGAAGCAACAGCTACCGCACCGCCAGATGTACTTCCGGGCTTCATGGCAAAACTGGGTTGCACGGCAACAGACATAGAAGATAGCAATGCCATCGGCCAAGCAAAAATTTTTTTATTACAGGTACCTCCGCTTACGTTATGTAATCCATCGTCAACTACAATTGACATTTCCGAAAAAATATCATCTAAAAAAGCGCATAGTTCTTCATCTGTTATCTCGGAATCGAATTTTTTTATAAAGTTTTTAACATCTTCCAAATTATCCAAATTAATAAAAGATTGTGTAAGACTTGGATCATCTGATATTTTACTTAAAACTGCGTTCACTTTATTCATGCCGTTTACCTCCCGACAAATTTTTATATATAGACGTCGTATTATATGAATTTTAAAAAAGTAACGAAAAGCACTATTTTATATATCCGAAAACATCATACAGAATATAACTATAGATATCTTTATATATTTTTTTCAAAAACGTATGCCCCCCTAAAATGAATCAAGGGGGACAAAGTAATCCATAGCTATACAACATTTTTATGCTTAAATACAAGTTACTATTCATTTACCACTACTTGACAACCAACCAATAAACTTATTTCTATATTTACTTTTTATCGCGCAAATCTAAACCTTTAATTCCCAATACTCTTACCAGTTCTTGCATATCTTTAGATTTATCAGTCAAATATTTCTGCCACACCACGTCGGCAGCACTTGTTCCATCTCTAAACTCTACCTCGGGATCAGCACCATGATCAACTAATAGCTTAGCAAACTTTATCTTTTCTTTAATGCTATAATCATCACTACCCACAATACAAAACAACGGTGTTACACCATGCCTGTTCTTAACATTCACATCTGCACCCTTTACCTTATGCGAGAGCAATTTTTCAAGATCCGGGTATTTTCTACTACCACATACAACATCAAATAGTGTTTTGTTCCACTGTTCCAGAGTCATTTCTGCGCTATCGGGCTCAGAGCTTTTCGGCAATATAGCCTCCTCCAAAGCCTCTTTTGTTTTCACATCTTTAGCCAAAACCCAAGCTGTTTTACCTCTTTTATTTTTGTACGTAACGTCAGCACCATATTTGGTAAGTAGCTTACACACTGCCGCGTTCCCCTTAACCGCCGCATCAATTAACGGTGTGTTCCCCAAAGCGTCGGGAATATCCACTTTACCCATTCCAATTTTCTTCAAAAACTTCTCGACAAATACAGTGTTTTCCGGAACACGTACCGCTACGTAATGCAAAGCGGTTTTGCCACGCGCGTCACAAACCATAAGATCGCCTTCATCAATCACATCTAAAAGCAATTCTATTATAGCTACCGCATTCTTATTTGTGCTGTGTAAAGCATATAGCAAAGAATTATAGCCACCACATTGATAGTGAGTAACGCTTTTTTGGCCTTTACCAATCAACAGTTTAATAGTTTCTAAATCGCTCAAATCTATGGCATACATCAAAACAGTTTTATGGTCGTCTGTTTCAGCATTGAGATTTTCTGTTACATTCATGAGCTGACTAATCGTATCACGATTTTTACTGCGTCTTACAGCCATTATCAATGCGTTTTCTGATTTATATAATCCTTTAGTACAAACAGTATTTGCATCCGCCCCATGCTCAAGTAGTATTTTTACAATTTCAGTACCGTTTTTTTCTTTCGCTACTGACATTAATGCGGTTAATCCGGCGCTGCTCAACCCATTTATATCGATGTATGTTTCTTTGAAACGCTCTCCATTCTTTTCCGATAAATTCAATAATTCAACCACTTTTTTACTATCCAATCTTCTGATGGCTTCAAAAAATTTTTCTTGAGTAGTCATAAAATCACTCCTTTTAATAATTTTCGAACATTATACACCAGATATAATTTTATTGCAACAAATATTATAATTTTGTAATTAATGTACTTTTTAAAAACATAAAAAGTAATTTGTCATCTTACCGATTTATTTTTTTACAAATCTAAAAATGCATGTCTAAATAAGCCTTGAATAGCCACATAATTTGCGGTATAATGCTATTTACGTGTCTCAAAAATAAAAAAGTAAGAAAGGAAAGAAACGGTAATGATAGTATTTCACATTTTAAAGGAAAGCGAATGGAACAATTTTGAGCAATCACAATTTTATGAAGATCTGGCGCTAAAAACTAATGGTTTTATACACTGTTGCACTTTTGATCAGATACTCCATGTGGCAAACAGCAGCCTAAAAAACATTAACGATAGTCTACTTATTTTATGTTTGAATACAGAATATCTTTCCGCAGAACTTAAATGGGAAGAAAACCCTAAAAATAAAATGATATTTCCTCATTTATATGGTTCTATTAATAAAGAGGCCGTAATTGGCACAGTAAAATTTCAAAAAAATGAAAACGGCGAATTTTTTATTTCTGATGAGCTTTATAGCTATAAAAATATCGAAAAATCTTGCGGCGCCATAGTAATTCGCAAATTCGAAAGCGCTTATAAAACCTTACTGATCGGGTTCCCACATAACAAAAAACTTAATTGGGGCTTTCCTAAAGGTCACGTTGAAAAAAATGAAACCGAACACGAAACTGCAAAGCGCGAAATAAAAGAAGAAACCGGATTAGATGTTGATATTATCCCCAATTTTAGAGAGCACACCTACTTTTCGTGCAAAAAAGGAGTAACACAAGAAGTCATCTACTTCGGCGCAGTAGCATCATCAGATAAAGTAACGCCGCAAGAAAGCGAAGTTAAAAAATGTATGTGGTGTAGCTTAAATGAAGCACCTGATAAAATAACCTTTGATTGCGATAGAGAAATATTTATTAAGTTTATTAAATTCATAAAAGCTTAGATTTTAAAAATAAAAAATACCCTGGCTATGAAGCGTAGGGTGTTTTTATTTATGCTAAACCGTATATGAGGTACAATTATGTTCATCGAATATAACATTAAGGGCAATTGCTATAACGCACACACACAACAGCGCATCATTTTCATCGAAAATTTCTGCAACATATTCTCCTTTAAGCCAATTTCTGATAAGAGTCTTACATTTAAGAACCATTATAAGCTTTTCATTCTTGTAAAGCTGCATTTTTCTGTCCCTAACGCTACGCGTTAAACACATTTCGTTATTTTCACCGATCACCAATTCCCGTCCTCGATTAGCCTTTACATTGATTTTCTCTTTTGTTTTCAAATTATCAATTACATAATTGTTAACTATTAACCACTTTCTGCCCACGCTCTCTTTATAAAGCACTTGAGCCAAAAGATCTCCGGATTTATCTTTAACTTTCATTTTAACATTTTCTTTATCTTCTTTTTCCACATTTACTTCATATAAAGGTGCGTTCATTTCTTCTTCATAAATTTTAAAATTACCCGTACTAATCTGCGCTCCAAATCTAAGCTTCATAAAACATCGCCCTTAATTTATAGTAAATTAAAATTCAAACTAATTTCCACATTAGTTTTCAATATCACTATCCGACTGCAAATTCAAACTTTCGGAATAATAATCTTTTAAATCACGCACGATTTCATCGGTATGCATTCCTCTTGACCCTTTAATTAATACTTTGTCACCCGCTGAAAGTATATTTCTCAGGTATTCAAAAGCATCTTTATTGTTATCGAAATGAATTAGTTTTAAGTTTTGATTTACGGACATTGCGCCGTTTGAAAGGTGCAGCGAATTTTTTCCGATTGTAATTAATATATCAATTCCTTCCAGCGCAATATATCTTCCGGTTTCATAGTGGATTTTTGAGGAATATTCCCCAAGCTCCAGCATATCCCCCAGCACGGCGATTTTCTTCCGGCCCGGCCCGTCGGCCAGCACGAGAAAGGTTTTTTAAAACACTTACGGAACTTTTTACCGAATCCGGGCTGGCGTTATATGAATCATCAATTAGCGTTATATCGCCAACTTCCGAAATTTGCTGGCGCATACCAACATTCTTAAATTTGAGCAAACCTTGTTTAATATCTTCCATATGTATTCCAAGCTTTTGTGCAACGGCAATGGCAACAAGCGCATTATAAACGTTGTGAAGCCCCAAACACGGAATCTGAATGGGCTCACGAAAATCACTTGTAACTAAAGTGAAATTGGCATTATTTCCATTCGAATAAATCTCTTCACACTTGTAAGGGAAATCCCCGTTTATTCCGTAATATATTATCCCTTGATTTATGTATTCACTTGCTTTAGCTAGTAGCGGAGAATCACCATTTAAG